>JBQCFB010000057.1:0-5334 GCA_051959715.1 Pseudolabrys sp. | reverse complement strand
GCTGGCCTACATCGCCGCGCTGGTCACCTACAACGTGGCCGTCGCGCTCGGCGCGGCCTGAGACCGCGTCCTCTCGATCGGAAGCGGCGCTTACTCAAAATGTGCCAACACAGTGCGATTGGTCGGGAACGCGACGCAGAGGTCCTAGTTAATCTGGCGTACAGACTAATGCGCGTGCATCTCGCCTTCGACCGGCAGGTGCGGTTGCTGAATGGGGCGTTTCAGCCCGAGTTGGACGGCTTTTCCGCGGATCGCTGATTGCGACCGGCGAAAGCGCAGGGCCAGCTTGCGAACCGGAACGCCTTCTCCCCACAGCTTCCTCAGGGAGGAGATGTCGTCGTCGCTCCAAGGCCTCGATAACAATATGCGGCTCATCTCGTCACAAGGTTGATTTACGGGTGCCCGCTTAGGGAACTCGCAACGGGATACGTTTGTTCCAGCGCGTTCCGCCGCACCAAGAATTCCATCGCACTTCGATAGGTACCATCTGGGTCATGCGCGCGCAGCGCATGCGCTTTCACGCGGGTTTTTCCATCAGGCGTCGCAACGCGTCGGCGCTCGTCATGACGGCAAAGATCTCGCGCGCCGACATGGACGCAATGGCGTCCCTGCGCGTGTCCGCGTCGGCAATGCGCATCATCGCGACCGCCAGGTGCACGTCGACGTCGCCCTTGCGACGCTGCGGCACATCGCCAAGCATCTCCTCGTGCGCTGCGCGCAAGCTGCGGTCCTCCGCGAGCCTCGTCAGCGGATGCGCATTTCCGGCCGGCGGGCGCGCCGCCGCCAGCGCATTGGCGCGCGCGAGGATCGGCGGCGGCTCGCGCTCTTCCGGGGTCAAGAGCAGCCCCGCGGCGCGCAACGCGCGGCCGAGCGAGGCGCGCGCCGTCAACGCAGCGATCGGGATGGCGAGCAGCAGCCCCGCCACGACCGGCGACATCCAGAACAGGAGCGGCGCCGATACGGCATAGGCGCTGGCGCCGAGCGCCGCGCCGAGCATGGTCGGAAACGCATAGGCGCGCATGAACTCGCCGCGCGCGAAATTGCCGTCGTCGCGCCGCTGCGCCGACCAGCCGGCGTCGCGGCCGAGCAGGATTTCCATGACCGAACGCGACTGCATCAGCATCATCACCGGCGCGATCAGGGCCGAGACGAGGACCTCGATCACGACGCTGACGAGCCCGCGAAAGGCGCCGCCCATGCCGCGCCGGTCTCGGCGGCGCACCAGCATGCCGAGCCAGCCGAACAGCTTTGGCATTACGAGCAGCGCCATCGTGCCGCCGAACACATAGGCCGCACGCACCGGGTCCTGCATGGGCCATTGCGGAAACAGCGTCGCGCCGCGCGGGAAATAATCGGGCGGGATGAACTGCGACTGCAGCGAGATCAGGATGCCGATGAGCAGGAACAGGAGCCACATCGGCGCGGTGACGTAGGAGCCGATGCCCTGCATCAGGTGCAGGCGCGAGACCCAGTGTAGACCGCGCGCCGGCACCACCGCGGCGTGCTGGAGGTTGCCCTGGCACCAGCGGCGGTCGCGGATCGCGTAATCGGTCAGGGTCGGCGGACATTCTTCGTATGAACCGCCGAGCTGCGGCACCATGTGCACGCCCCAGCCGGCGCGGCGCATCAGCGCTGCCTCGATGAAATCGTGGCTCAGGATGTGGCCGCCGAACGGCTTGCCGCCCTTCAACAGCGGCAGGCCGGCATGGTCGGCGAAGGCGCGGATGCGGATGATGGCGTTGTGGCCCCAGTAATTGCTCTCCGCGCCGTGCCACCAGGCAATGCCGCGCGCGATCAGCGGACCGTAGACGCGGCCGGCGAATTGCTGAAGCCGCGCGAACATGGTGTTGCCGTTGAGGAGCTGCGGCAATGTCTGAAGCAGCCCGACCCTCGGATGGCCCTCCATCGCGGCGGCCAGCCGCACGATCGTGTCCCCCTCCATCAGACTGTCGGCGTCGAGCACGATCATGTGCTCATAGGCGGCGCCGAAGCGCGTCACCCATTCGCCGATATTGCCGGCCTTGCGCGCAATGTTCTTGATGCGATGCCGGTAATAGAGGCCCTCGGGGCAGGCGTCCGCGCGCAGCCGCACGAAGGCTGCCTCCTCGGCGAGCCAGATGACGGGGTCGGTGGTGTCGCTGAGGATGAAGAAATCGAACAGCGCGAGCCGCCCGGTTGCGCGGACGGATTCGTAGATCGCCTGCAGCCGCGCCGTCACGCGGTGCGGGTCCTCATTGTAGGTCGGCAGGAGGAGCGCCGTCCGCTGCCTGAGCGCGGGCAGCGACGCGGCGGGGTCGATGTCGAGGTCGCGGCCGCGGCTCGCGAGGCCGAGCAGGAAGCCGATCGTCGCTGAAACGAAGGACAGCGCGATCCACGCGAACAGCGCCACGAACAGCAGCAGCACCCCGGTTTCGAGCAAGGTCAGCCCGCCGACCTCGAGCACCTCGTACATCTCGTAGGCCGCCGCCATCGTCATGGCGATCGAGGCCAAGAACACGAACAGCCGCCGCAGCGGCACGCTGCGGGCGCCGGTGCGCGGCGAGGCGACGCGTCCGCGCCGCGCCCACAGCGACGGCTCCGGCATAGCGAGCGGGGCCTCCGGCGGCAGCGCATCGATGCCGCACGACACCTCCCGCGTTCGGCGGCTCAGCGCGTCCATCGGTAGAGCCAGGTCTCCGAGATCGGCTTGTCCTGCACCTTCAATTGCCCGCGCAGCTCGATGATGTTCTCGTTCTTGGTATCGAGCTCGAACGAGATGCGCATGCCGCCGGTCTCGGTGTTCGGCTGCAGCACCAGGTTCTTGATCGCTCCCTTGCTCGCCGTGACGGTCGTCTGGAGAGCGTTCGGATCGACCGACGCAAGCGACTTGCCAACCGCCTCGAGCACGAAGAGACGCGTGCCGCTGCGGCCCGCGCCAATGCTCAACTTGGCGAACTCGGCAAGCCCGCCGGGATTGGGCCGTCCATGCCCCCAGTGCAGGCGATAGGTGAAATTGTATTCGCCCTTCGCCTTGAGCACATCCTTCGGCCGCCAGAACGAGACGATGTTGTCGTGGATCTCCTCCTTGGTCGGAATCTCGACCAGGACGACATTGCCCTCGCCCCAGTCGCCGATCGGCTCGACCCACAGCGAGGGACGTTTCTCGAAATGCGATTCGAGGTCGTCATAGGCGAAGAAGTCGCGCTCGCGCTGCATCAGGCCGAAGCCGCGCGGATTGACGTCGCCGAAATAGCTGATCTGGAGATCGCGCGGATTGTGCAGCGGACGCCAGATTTCCTCGTCGCGGCCGTTGCGCATGGCGAGTCCATCGGAATCGTGGACGGCGGGTCGGAAATCATCGATGCCGACGCGGTCGTTTGTGTCGAACAGGAACATGGTGGTGCCGCTGCCGATGCCGGACTCGGCGATGTCGACACGCGGATAGAGCGCCACCTCCGTGTCGTAGATCGTCTCGGTGCCGGGCCGGATGGTGAAGCGATAGGCGGCGGCGGCGCTCGGGCTGTCGAGCAACGCATGGACGACGATCGAATTCGTCCCCTTGGCCGGCTTCTCGATCCAGAAATTGGTGAAAGCGGGAAACTCCTCGCCCTTCGGATCGGCGGTCTTGATCGAGAGCCCGCGCGCCGACATGCCGTAGACCTGGCCCTTGGCGACCGCGCGGAAATAGCTGGCGCCGAGGAAGACGCCGACCTCGTCGTAATAGTCGGGCCGGTTGATCGGCGCATGCAGGCGGAAGCCGGCAAAGCCGATGTTCACGTCCGGCGGCGGCGGCTTGACGTTGTCGAAGGAAAACAGGTCGCGCGAATAAGCGATCTGACGGGCGCGGCCGCCATCGACGACGAAGACCTGGATGCGGTCCTTGAAGATCCAGCCGCGGTGGAAGAACTGCACTTCGAAAGGCAGGCCGTCGCCGCGCCACAGTGCCTTGTCCTGGCGGTAACGGATGCTGCGATAGCCGTCATAGTCCACGTGCGAAAGCTCGTTGGGCAGGCTCTGGTCAGGCGTCTTGTAGGCCTGCGACGCGAGCTGCTGCGCCATGCGGCGCACGGTCTGGGCGTCGAACGGCTGGCCGTCGGCATCGTCCGCGGCCATGCTCGCGCCGCTGCGGAGGACGGATAGCATCGCCGCGGAGCCGGCAATGAATTGTCGGCGATCCAAAGAACCTTCTCCAATGGCTGGACATCGCGCGGAGCCAGGCTCGCCGCGTTCCCAACTGCAATAAGCGTCGCGGCGGCGGAGAGTTCCACGCGCCGTGCATTGCCGCGGCGCCGCTGAAGCGGAAGCCCCGCGCCGGCTGTCATGCCGGCACGGGGCCTAACGAAAACGCGAGACGCTACAGGACGCTACGGTACTGTCCGACGCCCGCGAAACACGCCGACGAGCGCGGATACGACGAACAGCACGATCGCGACAAAGAAGACGATCTTCGCCGCTTCGATTGCAACGCCCGCAATTCCGCCGAAACCCAACAGGGCGGCGATCAGGGCGACGACAAGGAACGTGATGGCCCAGCTCAGCATCGCTTGGTCCTCCCGTGTGGATACATTCGGCGGGGAGAACGTGTTCGAGGGCGCAAAAGTTCCCGCGCGGTATCGCGGCCGCTATCGAGGCCCGTCCGCTTGATGGAGGAACCCCTTCTTTTGGCGGCGGGTTTCGTCGTCTAGGATTGTGTTGCAGACGGAACGGCAGGTCATGGCGGGGCTCAAAACCTATCACGCCAAGCGGCACTTCGGCGTCACCGCCGAGCCCAAGGGCAAGGTCGGCCGGCGCAAGGGCGACGCCTTCGTCATCCAGAAGCATGACGCGACCCGCCTGCACTATGACCTACGTCTCGAACTCGACGGCGTGATGAAAAGCTGGGCGGTGACGCGCGGCCCGAGCCTCGTGCCGGGAGAGAAGCGTCTCGCCGTCGAGGTCGAAGATCATCCGGTCGAATACAATAAGTTCGAAGGCACGATCCCCGACGGCGAATATGGCGGCGGCACGGTGATGATCTGGGACCGCGGCTCATGGGAGCCGGAGGGCGATGCGCACCGTGGTCTCGCCAAGGGCCATCTCGCTTTCAAATTGCACGGCGAGAAGCTCGAAGGCGGCTGGCATCTGGTGCGCATGCACCGCCGGCCGAACGAGAAACGCGACAACTGGCTGCTGATCAAGCAGCACGACGAGACGGAGCGCTCGGCTCGCGATCCGGATATCCTTGAAGAACAGCCGCTGTCCGTCGTCAGCGGCCGCGACCTCGACGAGATCGCGCAATCGAAGAAGGTCTGGCACAGCAATCGCAGCGTGAAAGCGAATGTCGCGGCGCTGAAGAAGATCGCGAAAAAGGCGGCA
>JBQCFB010000056.1:0-4021 GCA_051959715.1 Pseudolabrys sp. | reverse complement strand
GCCACCCGCAGCGTCTCGCGCAGCTTCGGCTCGCTGCCGGTGTCGCGCGATATCACGCTCGACCTCCCGGTCGGCGCGCGCTACGCGCTGATCGGGCCGAACGGCGCCGGCAAGACCACGCTCATCAATCTCGTCACCGGCATGCTCAAGCCCGACGCCGGGCAGATCCTGCTCGGCGAGGAGGACATCACCGCGCTCGAGCCGCAGGCGCGCGTCAAGCGCGGGCTCGCCCGCACCTTCCAGATCAACACGCTGTTCGCGGGGCTCAACCCGCTCGAGGCGGTGACGCTCGCCGTGTCCGAGCGCGAAGGGCTGTCGCGCAATTTCTGGAAGCCGCTTGCGGCGAACGGCGCGGCGATCGACGAGGCCTTCGAGATCCTGCGCAAGCTCAAGCTGGCCGACGTCTGCTACCAGACGACGCGCGAACTGCCCTATGGCCGCCAGCGCCTGCTCGAGATCGCGCTGGCGCTGGCGACGAAGCCGCGCGTCCTGCTGCTCGACGAGCCGGCGGCCGGCGTGCCGCCCGAGGAATCCGGCGACATCTTCGAGGTGGTCGCCGGCCTGTCCGATCAGCTCTCCGTGCTGTTCATCGAGCACGACATGCACATCGTGTTCCGCTTCGCCTCGCACATCATCGTGCTGGTCGGCGGCGCCGTGTTCACGCAAGGCTCGCCGAAGGAGATCGCCTCGGACCCCGGTGTGCGCGAAGTCTATCTCGGGACGCGCAAGCATGGCTGAGCCGCTCCTCAAGCTCGACGGCGTGACGGCGGGCTACGGCGACGCCGTGGTGCTGCACGGCGTCTCGCTCGAGATTCCGGAGAACGGCAGCCTCGCCGTGCTCGGCCGCAACGGCGTCGGCAAGTCGACTCTGCTCCTGACCATCATGGGCTACACGCAGATGCGCGCCGGCAAGGTGACCTGGCGCGGGCAGGACGTGTCGCGGCTGGCGCCGAACCGGCGCGCGCATGCCGGCATCGGCTGGGTGGCGCAGGAGCGCGAGATTTTCCCGTCGCTGACGGTCGAGGAAAACCTCACGGTCGCGGCGCGGCCCGGCGACTGGACGCTCCAGGCGATCTACAGGATGTTCCCGCGCCTCGACGAGCGCCGCCGCAACAAGGGCAACCAACTGTCCGGCGGCGAGCAGCAGATGCTGGCGATCGCGCGCGCGCTGATGACCAACCCCTCGCTCCTGCTGCTCGACGAGCCCTTCGAAGGGCTGGCGCCGGTGATCGTCGAGGAGCTGATCAAGGCGATCAACCTCCTGCTCGCCGACCGCAAGATCGCCATCGTGCTGGTCGAGCAGCACACGGACGTGGCGCTGGAACTGACGCGCGAGGCGGTCGTGCTCGAGCGCGGCGCCGTGGCGCACCGCGCGGCCTCGACCGACCTGATGCACGACAAGACGACGCTCGAGCGCCTCGTCGGCTTGCGCGTGGCGGCGAGCGCGTGACACTCTCCCGTCGTCCTGAGGTGCTCGGCGCGGCACGCGCCGAGCCTCGAAGGACCTCTGAGTCACAGACCCTTCGAGGCGCGCGTTCCGCGCGCTCCTCAGGGTGACGGTTAGCGACGAGGTACCCCACATGCCCATGCTCCCGCGCGATCGCGCCGACTTCTCCGCCATCGTCGACCGGCCGCCGCTGAAGCTGCCGGGCAAGGCGCGCATCGTGTTCTGGACCATCGTCAATTACGAGGTGTGGGACATCGGCAAGCCGATGGCGCGGCAGGTGCTGGCACCGCCGACCGGCGTCACCTTGCAGCCGGACGTGGTGCACTGGGCGTTCCACGAATACGGCATGCGGGTCGGCTGCTGGCGTTTCTTCGAGCTGTTCAAGCGGCTCGGCATCCGCCCGACGCTCTCGGCCAATGCGCGCATCTGCGAGGACTACGAGCGCGTCGCGGCCGAAGCGCGCGACAATGGCTGGGAGTTCATGGGCCACGCCTATGAGCAGGGCCCGATCCACAAGGAGCAGGACCAGGCGGCGATGATCGCCCGCTCGATGGACGTGATGGAGAAGTTCACCGGCAAGCGGCCGGTCGGCTGGCTCGGGCCGGGCCTGACGCAGACTTTGGAGACGCCGGACCTGCTCACCGCCGCCGGCGTCAAATACATCGGCGACTGGGTCTATGACGATGAGCCGACGACGATCCGCACGACCAACGGGCCGCTCGTCACCCTGCCCTACACGCTCGAGATGAACGACATCCCGATGATGCTGGTGCAGCATCACGAGAGCGACTACCTCCTGAAGCGGATGATCGACCAGTTCGACCGGCTCTATGCCGAGAGCGAGCACCGCGCGAAGTTCTGCGCCATCGCCATCCATCCCTACATCAGCGGCCAGCCGCACCGAATCAAGTATCTCGAGCAGATCTACGATTACGTCAGCCGCTTCGACGGCGTGCTGCACTGGAACGGCGAGCAGATCCTGGACTGGTATCAGGGCGTGGCGAAGGGGTGAGGCGCTTCCTCCCTCTCCCCGTCCTTCACGGGGAGAGGTGAAGCGCGCCCGCGGCTACTTGCCTGCCACCACCAAGTGCCGTTGCTCGCCCAATCCGTCGATGCTCGCCGTGACGATGTCGCCCGCCTGCAGATAGACCGGTGGCTTCTGGCCCAGCCCGACGCCGGCGGGCGTGCCGGTCAGGATGACGTCGCCCGGCTGCAAACTCATGAAGCGGCTGGTGTAGGAGACGAGCGCAGCGACGGAGAAGATCATGTCGCGCGTCGAACCGTTCTGCTTCTCGACGCCGTTGACGGAAAGACGCAGTCCCAGCGCCTGCGGATCGGGAATCTCCTCGCGCGTGGCGAGCCATGGACCCAGCGGCGCGAAGGTGTCGGCGCTCTTGCCCTTGAAGCCCTGGCCGCCGCGGTTGAACTGGAAATCGCGCTCGGAGAAATCGATGCCGAGGATGTAGCCGGCGACGTGATCGAGTGCGCGGCCTTCGTCGATATAGACGCCCGGCGTGCCGATGACGACGCCGAGCTCGACCTCCCAGTCGATGCCCTTTGAATCGCGCGGGATGACGACGTCGTCGTTCGGGCCGCACAGCGCGCTGGTCGCCTTGAGGAACAGCGTCGGCTCCTTCGGCAGCGGCAGGCCGGTTTCCACCGCGTGGTCGCGGTAGTTCAGGCCGACGCCGACGATCTTGCCCACCGAGCGCAGATCGAACGTATCGCCGTCGAGGCTCGCACGCGCATCGCGCGTGTGTCGCACCATTTTCATCGCTTCGAACCCCGCTCCGCGCTCATTGCCCTACGCGCTCCGTGCATTGCCCCGACCCTGTACAAGCCGGAGCCTGCCTGCAAAACTTGCCGCAGAACATAACCTTCAGGGACACGCCCGTGCACTACGCCAAGCCGCCCGTCGGCATGCTGCCGAACGACCGCATCGCCTATTCGCCGATCGTCAACCGCAAGCCGCTCAAGCTGCCGAACAAGGCGCGCATGGTGGTGTGGACCGTCACCAATGTCGAGGACTGGGACCCGACGCAGACCATGCCGCGCACGGTGCTGACACCGCCGGCCGGCGGCTCGCCGATGCCGGACATCCCGAACTGGTGCTGGCACGAATACGGCAACCGCGTCGGCTTCTGGCGGCTGCTGCAGGTCTACGACGAGTTCAAGATTCCCGGCGTGATGAACGTCAACGGCGTCGCCGTCGAGGCCTTCCCGGAGATGATGAAGGCCTGCGTCGAGCGCAAATGGGAGTTCGTCGGCCACGGCTACACCCAACGCAACATGCAGAAGGTCGAGAACGAGCGCGCCGACATCAGGAAGAGCGCGGAGGTGCTGGAGCGCGTGACGGGCAAGCGCCCACGCGGCTGGCTCGGGCCGGGCCTGACCGAGACCTGGGAGTCGGCGGATATCCTCAGCGAGGAAGGCTACGACTACGTCGCCGACTGGGTGATCGACGACCAGCCGGTCTGGCTCAAGACGCGCAACAAGCCGATCCTCAACATCCCCTATACGCAGGAGTGCAACGACGTCGCCATGATGCTGATCCAGCATCACAAGGCGAACGAG
>JBQCFB010000055.1:0-5836 GCA_051959715.1 Pseudolabrys sp. | reverse complement strand
TTTCCTGGTGGATGCAGCGTACATTGGCTCCTCATCGCATTTGATTTCAATTTGAGGCAAAAGCTCCCGACGCCTCGTTAAACCGCATGCGCGCTGGCGATGAATCCGCATTAGCCATGAGCCCGGCGAGGCCGGCCCATGTGCCCGACGCGGGCGGAACTTGATCTTTGCTATTTTTTGCGATGCCGGAACGCCCCTTCGGCGGGCGACGTTGCTCCGTCAGTCAGCGACAGGGCGACGCGACATGCAACACACCAAACACAGGAACGCGGCGGCCGATACGACGGGCTGGCTGCTCGGCACCATCATCGTGGTGCTGGCGGTGCTCGATCTGCTGATCTGGGCGACGCTGTGGAACGTGCCCAATCCGGCTTCGAAATGGCTGACGCCCCAGGCGGAGATGAGCGGAGCCGTGCGGCCGGCCGCCTTTGTCGGCGACGGTCACGCTGCGCAGACTGCGGCGCTGACGGGCGGTGCGCCGGACGGATTGCCGCGATCACGCCCGCAATAGCGGATCAGGCGAGCCCGGCCGCCTTGCGCAACGCCGCGTTGATGCGGTCCTGCCAGCCGGGGCCATCTTCCTGGAACTTCTCCAGCACGTCCTTGTCGAGCCGCAGCGACACCATTTCCTTGACGCCCGGAACGGCGCGCGGCGCGGCCGCCGGCCCCTCGGGCAGCTTCTTGGTCGCGGCTTTGAACGCCGCCTCTGCGGTCTTGCGCGGGTCGCCGAAGCGGCGGCTGCGGTCGTCGATCATGTGAAATCCGCGGAATGGTGCGATGTGCGGGAGAATCGCCTGCACCATTGTACCAAACCTTGCGGCCATGCGCGGCGGCGGAACTCTAACGTTCGACGACCGGTTTCCCCATACGCCCGCCCCGTAAAGCGGACGGGTCTGAACAGGCGCGGAACCGATTGCGTGGCAAAAATTGCGACACCCAGGCACAACCACCTGCTCGACCGGCTCGCGCCGGACGATTTCGTGCTGCTGCGTCCGCACCTCCAGGAAGTGAAGCTCGGTTATCTCGACCCGCTCGCCGATCCGGGACGTCCGATCGAGTTCGTCTTTTTCCCGCTCTCCGGGGTCGCCTCGCTCGCCAAGAGCATGACCAACGGCGCCGCCGCCGAAGTCGGCACCACCGGCAATGAAGGCTTCGTCGGCATGCCGCTGCTGCTCGACACCGAAGCCGGCGCGACCGGCGTGCACATGCAGGTGCCGGGCCACGCCTTGCGCATGCCGGCGCGGGCCTTCCGCAATTCGCTGGCCCAGAGCGCGAGCCTGCGGCGTCTGCTCAACCGGTTCACTTACGCGTCGTACAACCAGACCTGCCAGCTCGTCGCCTGCAACCGTTTCCACGACGTGGAGCAGCGCTGCGCGCGCTGGCTTCTTATGGCGCACGACCGCATGCCGCGCGACGACTTCCTGCTGACGCACGAGGTGCTGAGCATCATGCTCGGCGTGCGGCGCTCGAGCGTGACGATCGCCGCCGGCCGTCTCAGCGAAGCCGGGCTCATCGACTATCACCGCGGGCACATCACCGTCACCGACCGCGAAGGGCTCGAACGGCGCGCCTGCGAATGCTACTGGTCGATCCGCCACGAATACGAGCGCCTGCTCGCCTCCGAGCGCGTGCCGGCGTGAGCCGTCAGGGCACCGCGCGCCGCGTGAAAGCGAACATGGACGATGCGGCCCCGACGTGCTCGTAGGCCATGCGGCTCGCCACCACCAGCAGCACGCAGGCCAGCACCAGCTTGAGCGCCCGCTCGGGGATGCGCACGGCGAAGTAGCTGCCGACGAAGATGCCGGGAAGCGAGCCGGCGAGCAGCGAGCCTATGATGTGCCAGTCGACCGAGCCCATCCACCAGTGGCCGCTGCCTGCGATCAGCGTCAGCGGCACGGCATGCGCGATGTCGGAGCCGACGATGCGCGCCATCGGCAATTGCGGATAGAGCAGCACCAGCGCCACGACGCCGATCGCGCCGGCGCCGACGGAGGAGATCGTCACCAGCACGCCGAGCAGCGCGCCGACCAGCACGGTGCTCACCGCCGTATGCCGCACGTCGAGCGCCTCGACCCGCGCGCGATAGAGCGCGATCAGCGGCCCGCCGAAGATCAGCACGAAGGCGGTCGCGAACAGCGCGAAGCTCAGGACGAAGGTAATGAAGCTGCGCGCGGCGGCGCTGTCGAGATTGAGCCGCGACAGGAATGCGATGGTGGCGACGGTCGCCGGGATGCTGCCAGTCGCGAGGCGCCGCACGACGCGCCAGTCGATCGACCGCGCCAGGCCATGCACGAGACTGCCGCCGGTCTTCGTCGCGGCGGCGTAGAGAAGATCGGTCCCGACCGCCGTCGCAGGGTGCACGCCGAACAGGAGTATGAGCAGCGGCGTCATCAACGAGCCGCCGCCCACGCCGGTCACGCCGACCAGAAGTCCGACGACGAAGCCCGACAGCGAGAACAGCGGATCGATCATTCCGTCACACCACGGCCGAATGGCCAGTCGCGATCTAACCACATTTCGCCGGAACGGTCATCGCCGACGGACGTTGACGTTTTCACAGCCGCTCTCCGGCAACGTATTTCCGTGAAAGATTCCTGTCCGTATTGGCCGAGCGGCGACAAAACATTACTCTCCCCAGCCACGACCTGAATTTTTCGGTGAAAAAGCGCGAACGAGACGTCACACGTGCCCGATATCGTCACGCTCACAATTAATCCGGCGGTCGACATTTTCGTCAATGTTGCGCGCGTCGAGCCGACATCGAAGCTGCGCTGCTCGTCGCCCAAGCGCGATCCCGGCGGCGGCGGCATCAACGTCGCGCGCGTCGTTCATCGTCTCGGCGGCGACGTCGCCGCGATCTATCCGACCGGCGGCGCGATCGGAAAATTGCTGCACCGCCTGCTGGAGCGCGAAGGAATCGACAGCATCGTCACGCCGTCGCACGTCGAGACGCGCGAGAACTTCACCGCCTTCGAGGAAGAAAGCGGGCTGCAATATCGCTTCGTGCTGCCCGGCTCGCCGCTGCATCGCCCGGAATGGGAGGCGATGCTGGACAAGCTGAGCGGTCTGCCTGTGAAGCCGCGCATCGTCGTGGCGAGCGGCAGCGTGCCGCCCGGCGTGCCCGACGACATCTACGCCGACATGACGAAACGGGCGCGCAAGCTCGGCGCGAAGATGGTGATCGACACGTCGGGTCCCTCGCTCGGCGCCGCGCTCGACGAAGGCGTCACGCTGATCAAGCCCAACCAGAACGAGCTCGCCGAATTCGTCGGCCGGCCGCTCGACAGTGACCGCGACCGCATCGCCGCCTGCCGCACGCTGATCGCGGACGGCCGCACCGAAATGGTGGCGCTCACGCTCGGCGAGCACGGCGCCATGCTTGTGACGCGCGACCGGGTGCTGCGTTCGGCGCCGCTGGAGATCGAGGTCGTGAGCGCGGTCGGCGCCGGCGACAGCTTTCTGGGCGGGCTCGTCGCCGCGCTCGCCAAGGACGCGCCGCTCGAGGACGCCTTCCGCCTCGCCGTCGCCGCCGGCTCGGCCGCCGTCATGAGCCCGGGCACGGAGCTCGGCAGCGAGGACGACGTGCGCAAGCTGTTGCCGCGCATTGCCATCACCGAGCCTGCGGCCGCGTCGTGACGGCATGCTCGATTGCCTGATCATCGGCGGCGGTCCGGCCGGATTGACGGCTGCGATCTATCTGGCCCGCTACCGGCGCCGCGTCGTCGTCGTCGACGCCGGAGACAGCCGCGCCGCGCTCATCCCGGAGAGTCACAATTACCCCGGCTTCCAGGGCATTGCGGGGCCGGCCTTGTTGGACCGGCTGCGCGGACAGGCGCGCCGCTACGGCGCCGAACTCAGGCACGGAACGGTCACGGCGCTGATGCGCGACGGCGACGGCTTCCTGGCCGAAAGCGAAGCGGAGACGTTTCGCGCGCACACCGTGCTCATGGCGACCGGCCTGATCGACAAGAAGCCGGAGACGGACGGCCTTGGCGAAGGGATCGTTCACGGCGCGATCCGCTTCTGCCCGATCTGCGATGGCTATGAAGCGACCGACAGGCGCATCGGCGTGCTCGGCCCGTTCGACACTGCCGCGCACAAGGCTCTTTTCATGCGCACCTATTCACGCGACGTGCGGCTGTTTTCGACCGACCGCGCGGAGGCGTCGGCCGTGAGCGGCGAGCTCGCCGCCGCCGGCGTCACGATCGCCGGCATTGCGAGGCGCGTCGACCCGTCGGCAGACGGCGTCTCGGTTACCGTCGAAGGCGGCAGGACCCACGTGCTCGATGTGCTCTACCCGACGCTCGGCTGTACCGTGCGGTCGGAACTGGCCGCGGCGCTCGGCGCGGAATGCAGCCGCATCGGCACGCTCAAGGTCGATGACCATCAGCGCACCACGGTCGACGGGCTTTTCGGCGCCGGCGATGTCGTCGCCGACCTGCACCAGCTCAGCGTCGCCACAGGCCATGCGGCGATCGCGGCGACCGCAATCCACAACAGGCTCGGCCGAAACGACCGATGATCGCGGTTGCGCGGGCCGGGCCGCAACCTCGCCGCGCAAGGCTTAAGGGTTTGTTGGCCTCGACCCGGAAAACAGGTGGTACGCGGTAGCCGTCTCCTCACTGCGTTCGGAATTGCGGCTCTAGACTGCCCGCATGTCCGCCGAGACGCGTCCAATGACAAAGAAGCTGGTTGCCGACCGCATGGTCGTCGGCAAAACCGACCTCGAGAAGAAGATCACCGGCTACCTGCGCAAAGCCGGGCGCTGCGTCGACGTCGCCGGCGTCGTCATCGCTCCGGTCGGGGCCACGGCGCCAGACCAGGCGAACTGGACGATCTCGGGGGTCAAATACGGCAAGGCGCCCAAGACCGATTGCGACGAGGAACTGACGCGCATCGCGCCGCTCTTCCTACGGCATTTCAATATCGCCGCCGAGCGCCCCGCCGGTGAAGGCGAAGCGCCCTCCGACAGTGATCGGGACGAAGCGGCGGAAGACGCCACCGCGGTCTGACCTGCGCCGGCTCGTTCAGCGCTCCGCCATGTTGTGAAGCAGACACAGTATCAAGCGCCCCGCGGCGGCTATTGTTAGCCGCCGGCCTAATAGTCAATTGTAATTCCCATATCCTTGTTTTGCCGGGCCTTTTTCCCGGCGCAAGTCCCTGCGCCGTCATGGAATAATTGGCGGTAACCGCTGGAGTACGCCGCAGCACAGAGCCGTGATTACAGGACCGGAACGAGTTGCTTCGTCGCCGTCTTTCGAAATTGAGAATTCGAACGATGGGATTGATCCGATGCGACAACGTACGAAAATACTCATTGCAATCGCACTCACCTCAACGCTCTGCGCTCCGGCGCTCGCGCGATGGAAGCCGGAATTCGGCAAGGCGGCGCCGGAGGTGCAGGCATGGTTCAAGAACCAGCACAACCAGCAAGGTCAATGGTGCTGCGACGAGAGCGACGGGCATCCGTTCTTCGGCGACTACAAGATCAACGAGGACGGATCGGTTACCATCCATGACGGCGGCAATGCGCACCAATTGCCCGCCTACATGGTGCTGAAGGGCGGCAACCCCACCGGCCACGCAGTGTGGTGGTTCACCGACGCCGGCGGCACGCACCGCGACTACTGCTTCGCGCCGGGCACGCTGACCTGAGACGAGTGGAGAACGCTGGAGCGGGCGAAGGGAATCGAACCCTCGTATGCAGCTTGGGAAGCTGCCGTTCTACCATTGAACTACGCCCGCATCGGCCGCGACCATAGCCAATCGCGGCCCCGCGCCGCAAGCGGCGTCGTGCCTTGCTTCAAGCCTTGAAATGCTTGGACAGCTTCAGGCT
>JBQCFB010000054.1:0-3730 GCA_051959715.1 Pseudolabrys sp. | reverse complement strand
GCTTCATGGTCAGGCCGAAGAAGGGGAGCATGGCGTCGCAGGCGATGCGGTCGCTCGTATCCTTGCCCTTGACGGTGGCAGCGACGAGCTGGCCGTCCGAGCCTTCCAGCTCGGTCACCTGTCCGATCTTCAGGTCCATGTCGCCGGAAGCCACCAGCGCCCGCATCTTGTTGACGCTGTCGGGCGCGCCGCGGAATTCGTCGCGCCGGTGCACGAGCGTCAGTCGCTTGGCGATCGGCTGAAGATTGAGCGTCCAGTCGAGCGCGCTGTCGCCGCCGCCGACGACCAGCAGGTTCTTGCCGCGGAAGGCTTCCATCTTGCGCACGGCGTAGTGCACCGACTTCTCTTCGTAGGGCTCGATGCCGGCGATCGGCGGGCGCTTTGGCTGGAACGAGCCGCCGCCGGCCGCGATCACGACGCACTTGCATTCGAAAGTCTTGCCGCCGTCGGTCGCGACGCGGAACGTGGCGTCGCCGAGCTTCTCGACCTTCAGCACCATTTCGCCGAGATGGAACGTGGGGTTGAACGGCTTGATCTGCTCCATCAGCGCTTCGGTCAGGCCGTGGCCGGTGACCATCGGAATGCCGGGGATGTCGTAGATCGGCTTCTCCGGATAGAGCTCGGCGCACTGGCCGCCGACCTTGTCGAGGATGTCGATGAGGTGCGCCTTGATGTCGAGGAGGCCGAGTTCGAATACCGCGAAGAGGCCGCAGGGGCCGGCGCCGATGATGACAACGTCGGTCTTGATCGTCTCGCTCATGCCTTGCCCGGCTGGCCGCCGGCTCCTTCTCGGAAATTCAGGGATGGCTCACGCCGAACGGCGCGAGATGCGATTATCGGGAACCGCGACCGCGCGCAACAGGTCGGCTGCAACCTCGGCCGGGGTCTTGCCGGTGGTCGTGACGGTAATATCGGCCTTGGCGTAGAGCGGCTTGCGGCTGTCGAGAATTGACAGGAGGTCGGCCATGGCGCGGGGGGAGCCGGCCATCGGCCGCATGTCGCCCTGGCTCATGACGCGCTGCATGTGCTCGGCAGGTTCCGCCTTCACCCAGACCGTCAGGCAGGAGGAGAGCAGACGCTCCAGGGTCGCGGCCTCGGTGACGATCGAGCCGGACGTCGCCATGACGAATTGCGGGTGCTTGGAGAGCACTTCTTCCAGCGCCTCGCGTTCGGCGCGGCGGAAGGTCTGCTGGCCGAACATGTCGAAGATCTCGGAGAGGGACGCGCCGGCGCGGCGCTCGATCTCGCGGTCGAGCTCGATGAAGGGCACGCCGAGCGCCTCGGCGGCGAGGGGGCCGAGCGTCGATTTGCCACCGCCGCGCAGCCCGATCAGCGCGATGCGGCGCGAGCGGTCGGCTTCCGCCGGCGAACGGAACCGCTCGGTGACGAGCGCGCGCACCTCGGCGAGCGTCTCGGGCGGCAGGCGCTCGAGATATTGCGTGAGCAGCGTGAGCTCGATCGCCGGCTCCGGTCCCTCGCGCACGAGTTCCGCGACCGAGGTTCCGATGGCGCGGGCGACGCGGCGCAGCAGCACGATCGAGCCGTTGCCCTTGCCGGCCTCGAGCTGGGCGAGATAGCGCTCCGACACTTTCGCGTGCGCGGACAGCGCCTTGCGCGTCATGCCGCGCTGGCTGCGGAGCAGGCGCACGCGCTCGCCGAGCTTGGCCAGGTAGGCCTCGGAGTCGCGCAGGCCGGGAACTGAGAGCGGGTTGGTCATCGTCATGTGCACTATATTTCCAAGCACTATGACCGTTCGCCGACGCGAAAGCAACACGTTTCGTGGGACTTTTGTGCGCGTCCGGCGTTTTGCCGTTGCCGGCTCAGTGGCCCGGTGGTAGGTCATCTGCATAATAATGCATAGGGCCTCGAAGCAGGTCCGTCCGGCAGGACACACCCAAGGATCGGGATCGGGGAATGAGCACGATCGACTTCCGCACCGAGCCCTCGCGCTATCGCCACTGGCGCATCGAGACCGACGGCGAGATCGCCACCCTGATCATGGACGTCGATCCGGCCGGCGGTCTGTCGACCGAGTACGAACTCAAGCTCAATTCCTACGACCTCGCCGTCGACATCGAGCTCAACGACGCGATCCAGCGGCTGCGCTTCGAGCATCCGGAAGTGCGCTGCGTCGTCTTGAAGTCCGGCAAGGACAACGTCTTCTGTGCCGGCGCCAATATCCGCATGCTCGGCAAGGCGACGCACGGCCACAAGGTGAACTTCTGCAAGTTCACCAACGAGACGCGGCTCGCCATGGAAGACGCCAGCGAGAACTCGCGCCAGATCTACATGAGTGCGGTGAACGGCTCCTGCGCCGGCGGCGGCTACGAACTCGCGCTTGCGACCGACCACATCATGCTGATCGACGACCGCCGCTCGACCGTGTCGCTGCCGGAGACGCCGCTGCTCGGCGTGCTGCCCGGCACGGGCGGGCTGACGCGCGTCACCGACAAGCGGAAAGTGCGGCGCGACCGCGCCGACGTGTTCTGCTCGACCGAAGAAGGCCTGCGCGGCGCCAAGGCGCGCGACTGGCGCCTCGTCGACGAGGTCGTGCCGCCGTCGAAATGGGACGAGGCGGTCAAGGCGCGCGCGCATGAGCTCGCCAAGCGTTCCGACCGGCCGAAGGACGGCAAGGGCATTGCGCTGACGCCTTTGCAGCGGAGCAATGGCGGCGACCGCACCGCCTGGTCGCATGTCGAGGTCGAGATCGATCGGGCGCGCAACGTTGCGACGCTCACGGTGCGCGGGCCGTCGCAGGCCGTGCCGGCGTCGCGCGAAGCCGCGCATGCGCTCGGCGCGTCGTTCTGGCCGCTCGCGGTCGCGCGCGAGCTGGAAGACGCGATCCTGCACCTGCGCACCAACGAAGCCGCGATCGGCGTCGTGCTGCTCAAGACCGACGGCGAGGCTCAAGCCGTGCTCGACCACGACGCGTTCCTCATCGCCGGCCAGGACGACTGGCTGCTGCGCGAGGTGCGGCATTACTTGAAGCGTGTGCTCAAGCGCATCGACACGACGGCGAAGACCTTCATCGCGCTGGTCGAGCCGGGCTCGTGCTTTGCCGGCACGCTGGCCGAGCTTCTGTTCGCGGCCGACCGCAGCATGATGTTGATCGGCACGCGCGAGGGCGACAACCGTCAGCCGGCCGCGATCGTGCTCGGGAATGCGAATTTCGGCCTCTACCCGATGGGCAACGGCCTGACGCGGCTTCAGGCGCGCTTCCTCGGCGAGCCGGACACGCTCGATACGCTCAAGTCCCGCATCGGCGAAGCGTTCGACGCGGAGGCGGCGGACGAAGCCGGCCTCGTCACCTTCGCGCGCGAGGATTTCGACTGGGACGACGAGCTGCGCCAGATGGTCGAGGAGCGCGCGGCCCAATCGCCCGACGCGCTCACCGGCATGGAAGCGAACCTGCGCTTCGCAGGTCCCGAGACGATGGAGACCAAGATCTTCGGCCGGCTCACCGCCTGGCAGAACTGGATCTTCCAGCGTCCGAACGCGGTCGGCGAGCAGGGCGCGCTGAAGCTCTACGGGTCCGGCGTGAAGCCGACCTACGGCAAGGACAGGGTGTGATGCATGGCACGGCCTCTCATTTCCCTCCCCCCTTGTGGGGGAGGGTCAGGGAGGGGGGTAGCGGAGATGCGTACCGCGCGGCGCGGCGGGCGGGGCGCGGGGGCGCGCGGGGGGGGGGCGCGGGCGGCCGGGGCCGGGCGGGGCGGGGGGCCCGGCCCGG
>JBQCFB010000053.1:0-10222 GCA_051959715.1 Pseudolabrys sp. | reverse complement strand
GAAGAAGCCGATCACCGCGATCGCCATCATGGCGTAGACCATCATCGCATAGCCGAACACGCGCCGCCGGGCGAAGCAGGCGAACACCTCGGAGACGACGCCCATCGCCGGCAGCACCATGATGTAGACCGCCGGATGGCTGTAGAACCAGAACAGGTGCTGGAACAGGATCGGATCGCCGCCATTCGCGGGATTGAAGATCGGCATACCGAGCCAGCGTTCGGCCATGACCAGCAGCAGCGACATGGCGAGCACCGGCGTCGCCAGCACCATGACGAGGCTGGTCGCGTACATCGCCCAGACGAATAGCGGCAGACGGAACCAGGTCATGCCCGGCGCGCGCAGCATGTGCACGGTGGTGATGAAGTTGACGCCTGTTGCGATCGAGGAGAAGCCGACGATGAAGACGCCGGCCGCGGCGGAGATGACCGCGCCGTTGGAGAACATCGTCGACAGCGGCGTGTAGAAGGTCCAGCCGGTGTCCACACCGCCGGCGACGATCGAGAAGATCGCGAAGCAGGCGCCGATCACGAAGACGTACCAGGAGAGCAGGTTGATGCGCGGGAAAGCGACGTCCCTGGCGCCGATCATCATCGGCAGCAGGAAATTGCCGAGCGTGGTCGGGATCGACGGCACAAGGAAGAACCAGACCATGACGATGCCGTGCAGCGTGAACAGCCGGTTATAGGCGTCGTCGCTCAGGAACTCGCCGTGCGGGAACATCAATTCGAGGCGGACCATGCCGGCGGCCATCCCCCCGATGAAGAAGAAGAACGTGATCGACAGCGCGTAGAGGATGCCGATGCGCTTGTGGTCGGTGGTGGTCAGCCACGACCGCACCGTGTGTCCGTGCTGGAGGTAGCTTTCCTCCTTGTCCTGGTGGCGAACATAGATGAGGGCCGCGTCGCTCATGGCCGTGTCCCCACGCTCAGCGATTTCAGGTAGGAGATCAGCTTGACCATGGCGTCATCGTCCACGACGCCCTGGAAGCTCGGCATGATCGGATCGAAGCCGGCGACGACGTCCTTCTGCGGCAGCAGGATGGAGTCGCGCAGATAGGCCTCGTCGGCGGTGACCGTGCGGCCGCCGGCAAGCTGCACCGTGCGGCCGAAGATGCCGGCGAGGTCCGGCGCGTGCACGCTCGATTGCGGCGCGTGGCAGCCTGAGCAGCCGAACGAGCGAAACAGCTTTTCGCCCTCGGCCGCGAGGTTTTCCGCGCCGGGCTGCGCCGCGCTCCATTTTGCGTAGTCGGCGGCCGTCATCAGCACGAGGCGGCCAGTCATGCGCGAATGCTCGGTGCCGCACAGCTCGGCGCAGAGCAGGTGATAGACGCCCGGCTTGTCGGCGGTGAACCAGAGATAAGTGTAGCGTCCGGGCAGCACGTCCTGCTTCAGCCGCAGCGCCGGGAGGAACATGCTGTGGATCACGTCCTGCGAAGTCATGATCAGTCGCACCGGGCGGCCGACCGGAGCGTGCAGTTCGTTGATCTCGCGCACGCCGTTCGGCTGCTGCACCTTCCACATCCACTGCTTGGCGACGACGTGCAGCTCCAGCGCATTCTGCGGCGGGTTGACGTTGCGCAGCTGCTGCACGGCTGCCCACCAGAACAGAAAGATGAAGGCGATGGCCGTGGCTGAGGTCCAGCCGAGCTCGAGCTCGTTGGTGATGGCGTCGGGCAGAAAGCCGCGCGGCGCGCGCGAGCCGCGCCGGTAGCGGATCGAGAAGCCGACGATAACGATGAAGATCAGCGCGACGATGAGCGCCGAGATCGTCGTCAGCACGGCGAAGAACCGATCCCACTCGCCGGCATAGGCGGAGGCGGCCTGCGGGAAGGCGCCGCTCATGCGCGCCTCCACCAGTTGCCGGCAAGCATGAGGCCGATCCCGCCGGCGAGCAGCACGACCGTTGCGATGCCGCTGATATTGAGCAGCTTCGTGATCGAAGCCGTGTAGATGCCCTTGGCCGGATCGAAGCCGTAGCAGAGCAGATGGATCGCGTCGGCGAGGCCGCCGATCTTGCCCTGGCCCGCCTCGACCAGCGCCAGCCTCAGGTCAGCTCCGGTCAGGCCGACGGCGGAGAGGACGCGCGCGATGCGGCCCTGTGCAGTGACGATGTAAGCCGCGGCCGGATGCGCGTACCGGTCGTGCGTCTTATCGTAGACGAAGCGATAGCCCGCAGCCTGCGTCACCGCGCGGATCGTCGTGTCGTCGCCGGTAAGCAAGGTCGTTGCGGCGGCGAGTGGGCTGTCCTTGCCGATGCGGCTTTGTTCGAACGCGCTTGCGCTGGCGCGATCGTCCTTCGGGTCGATGCCGACGACGACGAGATGAAAGTCGCGGCCCGGCGTGAGCCCGCTTTTCTCGAGTGCGCCGGCGGCGAAGGCGAGGATCGGCCCGCACAGGGTGCGGCAGGTATAATCGGCGAAGACGATGACCGCCGGCGTATTGCCGATGGCATTGCCCAGGGTGCGGGTGGTGCCGTGCGCGTCAGTGAAGCGCGCATCGAGCGGCAGCTGCGCATTGGCTTCGGGCGTGGCGGCAATCGCGTCGAGCGCCGCGCGGCTGAAGTCGGCGCGGGCGACGCCGAGGCCGGTGAGCATCAGCAGGATGGCGAGGAGCGCGCGCCTCATTGGCCGCTCCCCTGCGGCGCGCTGTCGACCGGGCTGTAGCCTTGCGCGCCCCTGGCTGCGATCCGGCGCATCGCGTCCTCGATCGGCATCGCAATCACGCCCTTGTCGCGGTCGACCCAACGCCAGCCTTCGAGCCGCGATTGCTGCTCGGTCTGCGCGCGACGCAGCCAGTCGGTCTCGTCCTGCATCAGGCGCGGGGAGGGAAAGCCTTTCGGCACCATCGGGCCGTGCGGCGGCACCTCTGCGGCGTAGAATGCGTAGACGGCGCCGAAGGCGACCGCGAGCAGGAGGAGCACGGCGCCGGCGATCATGAGCAGCAACTTTGGCCTGGTCGAATCCGGTTCGAGCTGATCGGGATAGGCGCGGTCAGCGGCCATGGCGCATCCTCCATTGCCGCAGCGGCGCCCGCGCCCATGGCATTGCCAGGAACGCGACCAGCAACGCGCCAATGGCGACGATCGCGACGGCCGCAGCGCCGAGTGCTAGCGGGTCGAAGGCCGGGACGACCAGATAGATGTCGAACAGGGCGAGCCCGGCGAGCACGACGACGGCGATCGGCCGCAAGGCGCGTGGGCTCCTGCGCCAGCGACCGAGGAAGAGGGCGAAGATCGGCACGACCGAGACGAGCAGGAACGCGAGCACGGCAAAGGCGATCCAGAGTGCGTGCGTGCGCTCGACGAACCAGTTCACGCGCTCCGGCACGTCGCCGTACCAGACGATCAGCAGCGCCATGAAATTTACGTAGGTGAGGCCGAGCAGCGCTGCGAGCAGGAGCCCGCCGAGATCGCCGAAGGCGGGATCGCCGTTGTCACGCGCGACGATCGCGGTCCAGGCGAGCGCCGAGGCGAGCTGCGCGAAGGCGAGCGTCGCACCGAAGGAGCTCGAGGTGAAATGCGGCGCGAGCGACAGCACCCAGTCATAACCGAGGATGGAGACGGCGACGCCATGGAAGATGAGGCCGAGGCCGGCGATGATCGTCTGCGTCGGGCCGGCCAGCCGCGGCAGCACGAAGGCGAGCGCGGTCCAGCCGACAAAGGCGACCGCCGTGCGTCCAATGAAGAACGGCGCGTTGAGGTACCACCGATGCACGTCGGCATGCACGCCGCCATGACCGAAGACCCAAGGGTAGAAGCCGGGCAGGGCGGCGAGAATCGGGATCGACAGAAACGCCATCAGCGGCAGTGCGGCGGCGCTGGGGATGAACTCCGGTGCGAAGCGATATCCCCAGCGGCCGCCGGTCAGCGCATGGATCAGCATGAGGAGCAGGCCGCCGAGCGGAATGCCGCTCCAGAACAGGAATGCCGCGAGCCAGCCGCCCGCAGCCGCCTTCGGCGCGACCAGGAGAAAGATGCCCATGCCGATCAAGGCCGCGACGGCGACGAGCAGAGGCGCCGCCGGCGTCAGCGCCGCGCGCCGCAGAGTTCGCCACATGCCGCGCCGCGCGCTCATGGCAGATGCTCCTTCGCATCCGGAACGTCGGCGACGCGGGCGTGCCGCGACAGCTGCAATGCGCGGATATAGGCGACGATCGCCCAGCGGTCGGCGGGCGCGACGCGCGCGCCATAGGAGTACATGACGCCGTAGCCGTTTGTGATCGTGTCGTAGAAGGTCGAGGCCGGCGCCTTCATGAGGGCGTCCGAGTGATAGGACGGCGGCGCCGGAAATCCGTGCTGGACGACGATGCCGTCCGCATCGCCCGATAGGCCGTGGCAAGGCGCGCAGTAGACGTTGTAGCGCTCGCGGCCGCGCGCGAGCAGCGCTTCGGTCACCGGCGGCGGGTTCCTCGCGGCATCGTCGCGCGGGAGATCGCCCTGTGCGACGACGCCTTTCGGCAGAGGCCGTTCCGACGATCCGTCGGCCCACAAAGTGGCCGGCGCCTGCGCCTTGAATTTCGGCTGCACGCGCATATCGAAATCGCAGCCGCCGAGGGCGGTCGCGAAGGCGAGGGCGATGAGGGGAGCGGCTCTCACCATTCGAGCTCCCAGACGTCGCCGGCTCCGGCCTGTTTCAGCCAGGCGACGGCGGTGCGCCGGTCGCTCTCGAGGACAGGCGCATGCAGTGCCAGCATGAAGCGGTCTTGCGTCACGCGCTCGAAGCCGTTGATGTCGAACAGCGGATGGTGGAGGCGCGGCAGCCCGCATTTCACGAGCAGGCCGATGAAGCCGGTCAGCGCTGCGCCGAAGATGCCCACGGCGAACGGGAACAGCACGAAGGCCGGCCACGAGTGCAGCGGCCGGCCGCCGCTGTCGATCGGATAGGCGAAGACCGCGCTCCAGTACTCGGTGGCGTAGGCGAGCGCCGCGAGCGCGAGTCCACCGGCGAGCATCCAGACCCGCAGCCGCGTCGACGTCTCGCCGAGAATCTCCGGCATGCCGTCGAGTGGAAACGGCGAAAACGCGTCGGCCAGCGGATAGCCCGCGTCCTTCGCCCAGCGCGCAGCTTTCACCAGCGTGCCGGCATCGTGGAAGTCGCCGACCAGCAGCGCGCTCATTGCTCGGCCTCCGCGGAGAGGAGGCGGCGCGTCTCGTGCATGGAGACGACCGGCAGGACGCGGCAGAACACGAGATAGAGCAGGGCGAAGAAACCGAGGGAGCCGAACAGCAGCAGGAAGTCCCACAGCGTCGGTGCAAAGGTACGCCACATGCCGGTGGCGTAGCCGTGCGACAGCGTGTTGAGCACGATCAGCATGCGCTCGAGCCACATGCCGATATTGATCAGGACCGCGATGACGACGACCGTCGCGACGCTGCGCCGCGCCGCCGGGAACCAGAAGGCGTGCGCGATGGCGCAATTCAGGATCAGCATCAGCCAGTAATAGCCGCGGTAGTCGCCGGCGAATGCGTAGGCGACGAGGCCGCGCTCGGCCGGCTCGCCGCCGTACCAGGCGCTGAACCACTCGGCGGCGTAGGACAATGTCATGATCACCGAGGCGGCGAGAAGCATCTTCGCCATCACCTCGAAATGCTCGACCGTGATCAGTGCTTTCAGGCGCAGGCCCCAGCGCACCGCGGCGGCGAGCACGATCACCATGGTGAAGCCGGAGTACATCGCGCCGACGACGAAATAAGGGGGGAAGATCGTCTCCGCCCAGCCGGGCATCAGGCTGGCGGCGAAGTCCAGGCCGACCACGCTGTGCAGCGAGATGACCAACGGCACGCCGAGGCAGGCCATGGTCGTGTGATAGACGTGCAGCGAGTGCCAGTGCCGCGCCGAGCCGCGCCAGCCGAGCGCGAAGATGCCGAACAAGGTGCGCGCCGTCGGCGACGTCGCCCGGTCGCGCAAGGCGGCGAGGTCGGGGACGAGGTCGACATACCAGAACAGGAGCGAGAACAGGAGATAGCTGGAGATCGCCCAGAAATCCCAGATCAGCGCGCTGCGCCACTGCGGCCACAGCGACATCGTGTTCGGGTAAGGCACGAGCCAGTAGAAATAGAGCGGCCGGCCGAGATGCAGGATCGGGAAGATGCCGGCGATGGCGGCCGCGAAAAGGGTCATCGCTTCGGCGAAACGGTTGATCGAGGCCCGCCAGTGCTGCCGCATCAGGAGCAGCATCGAGGAGATCAGCGTGCCGGCATTGCCGATGCCGATCCACCAGACGTAATTGGCGATCGGGAAGCCCCACACGACCGTGGTGTTGTTGCCGAAGATGCCGATGCCCTTGGTGAAGAGCCACACGATGGTGACCGTCATCACCAAAGTGAGGACGAGGCTGACGGCGAAGGCGAGCCACCAGACACGCCATGACCAGCGCCGCCGCGCGAGCAGCGGCGCGCTCACTAGCGCATTGACCGCCTCGATCGAGCGGCCCTCCGGCTCGGTCCAGCGCAGCGCCGCGCGCAAGGTGTCGTCGCGGGCCGTCATGACGGCTCGTCCCGCAACGCGTCATTGGCATTGTCGAGCCGGGCGAGATAGGTCGTGCGCGGCCGCGTGCCGAGATGGCCGAGCATGGCATAGTGATGCGGCTCGTGCCGGAGCGCATTGACGCGGGCGTCCTTGACATTGAGGTCGCCGAAGCTGATCGCACGCGTCGGACATGCCGACTGACAGGCGGTGACGACGGCGCCGTCCGGAATCGGCGTGTCCGTCTTTTCGGACTCGCGGCGGGCGCGGCTGATGCGCTGGACGCAGTAGGTGCATTTCTCCATGACGCCGCGGCCGCGTACCGTGACGTCGGGATTGTACTGCGCTTCGACGCTCTCATTGCCGAGGTTGCCGTAGGCCTGGTCGTGCGAATAGGCGAACCAGTTGAATCGCCGCACCTTGTAGGGACAGTTCGATTGGCAGAAGCGCGTGCCGATGCAGCGGTTGTAGACCTGTGCATTGAGGCCTTCGCCGTCGTGCACCGAGGCAGCGACCGGGCAGACCGGTTCGCACGGCGCGTGCTCGCAATGCATGCACGGCACCGGTTGGAAGCCGGGAGGCCGCGCGTCGCCGTGCACGAAATAGGTGTCGACGCGCAGCCAGTGCATGATGCGGCCGCCGGCGATTTCCTCCGGACCGACGACCGGCACGTTGTTCTCGGACTGGCAGGCGATGACGCAGGCGTTGCAGCCGATGCATACGGACGTGTCGATCACCATCGCCCATTGATGGCCGTCCATGTTCTGCTGCGGCAGCAGCGAGGGCAGGTCTTCGCCGCGGTCGCGCGCGCTCGACGTTCCGCGCGGCAGGTCATGGATCGCCAGCGTGCGCAGGATGTCGGTGTCCTCGGCGTCGAGCTTGAAGTGATGCTGCGTCGTCAGGGACGGTTGGCGCGTGTCGGTCTTGTCGAGACCGACGCCGTCGACGGACGAACCGGAGCCACCCCGCAGCAAGGGATAGATGTCGAAGCCGACGCCGCTGCCGATTGCGCCGGCGTGCCTGCGGCCGGAGCCGAGCGTCGCGGCAATGACGCCGGGTGGCTGGCCCAGGTCGATCCTGACCGGCGCTTCGACCGAAGCGCCGTTGCGGCTGAGCTTCACGACGTCGCCGTCGGTGAGCCCGCGCGCCGCGGCGTCGGACGGAGAGACCTTCAGCGAATTGCCCCAGACCTCGTGCGTCAGCGGGCGCGGGCACTCCTGGAGCCAGGCATTGTCGGCGAAGCGGCCGTCCCACAGCGAGGGATCGGGCGCGGCGACAAGAGTCAGCGCAGGCTGCTGCGTAGGCTTGATGTCCGGAAGCGGCGGCGCGGGCGTCGTGACCGGCTTCGAGGCCGTGTCCGCAACGACGCCGTCGTTCAGCCATCGTCTCCAGTGTGTCTCGAACTCGCCGCCCACCTGCGGCGCCCACGTCTCCCGCACGAGCTTGTAGGGATCGGCGGAAAGATCACCCACAAGCAGGCCGAGCAGATGATGCGCCGAGCGCGTGTCGTAAAGCGGCCGGATCAACGGCTGCACTATGCTCGCCGTGCCGTCGATCGCGCGCAGATCGCTCCAGGTCTCCAGCGCATGCGAGATCGGCAGCCGCCATTGGCAACGCCGCGCGGTCTCGTCGTCGCCAAGGCCGAGATGCGTGCTGAACGGCGCCTTGGCGACCAGATCACCGAGGTTCAGATCGGAGGAGGACGCGTAGACCGGATTGCTGTCGATGACGACGATGGTCTCGGCGCGACCTGTACCGAGGTCGTTGGCGAGTTCGTGCAATGACTGCGCATGGGACTTGTCGTTGATGTCGACCGGCGCATTGAGGTCGATCGGCGCCTGAAGCTGCGCGTTGATCCAGTGGCAGAGTGCGTGCACCTCCGCCGGCTGCGTATCGCCGGCGAGCACGAAGGCGCGCGTCTTGCTGGCGGTCAGGTCTTTCGCGGCCGCATCCGCGAAGCGCCGGACAGGTTCGGGCAGGTCGCCGGCGTCGCTATTTGCGCCGAGCGCCCGCGCAATGCGGAGCGCAACGTTGCGCATCAGGGTCGGATGCAGCGCCAGCCGCTCGTCTGCGTTGGCGCCGGTGAGGCGCCACATCGACTCCACGGCATAGAGCCGCAGGAAGTCATCCGGCGGCAACTGCGACTGCCGCACTTTGGCGAAGGCGGCAGCGTTGCGCACTTGCTGCGGGCCGGGACCGAGCGGGTCGGCGTCGAGCGTCAGCACGACCCGGGCGCGGTCGAAGTGGGGCAGCAGGTCGAGCGGCTGGCCGAACGCGTGCACCGCGCCAGCGCGCGCCGCGTCGTCGCCGATCGGCTCGTACCTGATCCAGCGCGCGTCAGGAAACATCTCGCCGAGCGCCTTCAATTGCCGGATCAATGTCGGCGAGGTGATGCGGCCGGTGACGATGCGCAATCCGGCGCCGCGTCGTGTCTTCTCCCTGGCGAGTTGCGCCTGCAGCGCGGCTTCGAATTCGCTCCACGCGGTGATGTCGTCGCCGTGCCGCACCGCCTGCGCGCGGCCGGGCGAATACAACGACATCACTTGCGCCTGGGCGAAGATGTCGATGCCGCCGAGGGAGGCGGGGTGGCGGGGGTTGCCGTCGAGGCGGATGGGGCGGCCGTCGTAAGATGTGGCGAGGACGCCCTGGGCATAGCCGGAGAGGGGGACGGCGGTGGCGAACTGGAGCGGCAGGCCGGGGGTGAGGCCCTCCGGCATGGTGACGTAGGGCACGATCTCCTCGGCCGGGGGGCCGCAGGAGGTGAGCGTGAAGGCCATGCCGCCGGCGAGCAGGGCCAGGGCCTTGCGGCGGTCGATCTCCAATGTGCTGTCCCGCGGTGTCATCGGTGGCACACCGTGCAGTCGGTGAGATGCTTCGTGTCGATGTGGTAGGCGGCCATCAGCGCTTTTCCCGCCTTGTCGTCGCCGGAGGGGCGCCACCGGGTGCTGAAAATCTCCGATTGCGGGCGCAGGTGCGGCGCCGGATCGCGGTGGCAGTCGAGGCACCAGCCCATCGTCAGCGGCGCCGCCTGCTGCATCAGCGGCATCTGATCGACCTGGCCGTGGCAGGTGGTGCAGCCCACCCCGTTCTTCACGTGCACGGAGTGGTCGAAATAGACGTAGTCGGGGAGGCGGTGCACGCGCGCCCACCGGATCGGCTTGCCCTTCGCCAGGCTCTCCCGCACCGGCTTGAGCATCTGCGCATTCGTGTAGAGCTGCGAATGACAGGTCATGCAGGTCGCGGTCGGCGGCAGCGACGCCACCGGCGAGACCTCGACGCCGGCATGGCAGTAGCGGCAGTCGAGCCCCAGCGCGCCGACATGGTGCTGGTGCGAGAACGGCACCGGCTGCGTCAGCACCGTGTCCTGCCCGGTGATGTAGGGCGAGCGCATCACCGCATAGGCGCCGGCAATGGCCGCGACCGGCACGATCAGCACGCTGAGCATGGCGACGCGCAGCGCCGTATCCGCCCATGGCCGGAAGATCTGTGCCATCGCCCCGCGCGCGCAAAATTGTGAACGCCCCGGCGGTTGAACTCCGCCTCGCCGCACAAGGTTCCGGCGCGGAACGCAGGTCGCTGCGGCCCGTTAACGCCCCAAGGGCGTCGCACCTCCTTTCAAGAAGAACGGCCGACAGGTGAAGCCATGAACGTCTCCGACTTTTTCTGGAAGCGCATGTCCGATTGGGGCGTGCGCCGCATCTACGGTTTTCCCGGCGACGGCATCAACGGGCTGATGGGCGCGCTCAACCGCGCCAA
>JBQCFB010000052.1:0-12274 GCA_051959715.1 Pseudolabrys sp. | reverse complement strand
TCCGGCGTCCGCATGGCCGACGGCCGGGAGTTCGGGGCGAGGGCGGTCGTCCTGACGACCGGCACCTTCCTCCGCGGGCTGATCCATATCGGCGAGAAGCAGATCCCGGCCGGCCGCGTCGGCGAGGCGCCGGCACTGGGGTTGTCAAAGACGCTCGAGCGGGCCGGCCTGGCGCTCGGACGCTTGAAGACCGGCACGCCGCCGCGCCTCGACGGCCGCACGTTCGACTGGCAGGCCCTTGAGATGCAGGCCGGCGACGATCCCGCCGAGCCTTTCTCGATGCTGACGGAGCGGATCACGACGCCGCAGATCGAGTGCGGCATCACCCGGACCGTCAGCCCGACGCACGAAATCATTCGCGACAACGTCCATCGTTCACCGATGTATTCGGGTCAGATCGCCAGCCGCGGCCCGCGCTACTGCCCGTCGATCGAGGACAAGATCGTCAAGTTCGGCGACCGCGACGGCCATCAGATCTTCCTCGAGCCGGAAGGTCTCGACGATCCGACCGTCTATCCGAATGGCATCTCGACGTCGCTTCCGGAAGAGGTGCAGCGCGCGCTGGTCGCGACGATTCCCGGACTCGAAAACGCGCGCATCGTCCGGCCAGGCTATGCGATCGAATACGATTACGTTGATCCGCGTGAGCTCGCGCCGTCGCTCGAAGTGAAGCGGCTCAACGGACTCTTCCTGGCCGGCCAGATCAACGGCACGACCGGCTACGAAGAAGCCGCCGCGCAAGGTTTGCTCGCCGGTCTCAACGCGGCGGCGAAAGCCGGCGGCCGCGATGCGATCGTGTTCGATCGCGCCGAAGCCTATATCGGCGTGATGATCGACGATCTCGTCACGCGTGGCGTCACCGAGCCTTATCGCATGTTCACGTCGCGCGCCGAATATCGTTTGCAGCTTCGCGCCGACAATGCCGATCAGCGTTTGACATCGAAAGGCATCGCACTTGGCTGCGTCGGCGCCGAGCGTGCGCGCCTCCACGCAACGAAGAGCGCTGCGCTCGATGATGCGCGCGCGTTCGCGAAGTCCGTATCGCTGACTCCGAAAGAGGCCGCGAAACATGGGCTTTCGCTCAATCAGGACGGACAGCGCCGCACCGCGTTCGAGCTACTGTCGTATCCGTCGATCGCGATGGCGGATCTCGCGCGCATCTGGCCACGCTTCGGCGAACTCGCGCCGAAGATCGCAGAGCAAATTGAAATTGACGCGAAGTACGAAGTCTATCTGTCTCGGCAAGCGGCCGACGTTGCGGCGTATCGCCGTGATGAAAGCTTCGCGCTACCGGACGATCTCGATTACGACGCACTGCCGGGGCTCTCGAATGAAGTTCGGCAGAAGCTGATCCGCGAGAGGCCGCGTACGATCGGCCATGCCGGCCGCATCGACGGTGTGACGCCTGCGGCGCTGACGCTGCTGGTCGCGCACGTGAAGCGCGGGCGCGGCAAGGCGGCCAAGAGCGCTCGAGAGAGCGCTTGAGCAAGGCAGGGCAGGGCGATCTCGCCGCCGACAAGGCGGAGGCGCTGCGGCTGACGCCCGTTTCACGTGAAACGCTGACGCGCCTCGAGACGTTCGTCGACCTGCTGCTGCAATGGCAGAAGACGACCAACCTCATTTCGCCGGCGACGATTCCCAATCTCTGGACGCGGCACGTCGCCGACTCGCTCCAGCTTCTCGACATCACGCCTAGCGCGAAGGTCTGGGTCGACTTCGGCTCGGGCGGCGGTTTTCCGGCGATCGCGATCGCGTGTGCATTGGCGGACAGGACGGGCGCAAAGGTCCACCTGGTCGAAAGCAACGGCAAGAAGGCCGCGTTTCTGCGCGAGGCCATCCGGGCGACCGGCGTGCCGGCGGTGGTCCACGCCAGGCGAATCGAGGATTGTGGGGACAGCTTTGGGGACAAGACCGACGTGGTCAGCGCCAGGGCCTTGGCCCCGTTGAAAATCCTCTGCGATCAGGCGTTTCCTCTGATTGCGAAAGGCGCGATCGGGCTGTTCCCGAAGGGCCAAGATGTAGCGGCTGAATTGACCGAGGCCGCTAAATATTGGAGGGTTGAGGCTCGGACGATCCCCAGCCGGACGAGTCCCGAAGGCTGCATCGTCGTGGTCGAGGGCCTTGAGAGACTTAAGTCCTAATCGGTCTCGGATGGAGGCCGGATGCCAGCCAGGTAGGCCTGTGGCCGACCGGCCGGGTTTCAGGAAGTGATGCGGGTACGAACGCCATGAACGACACCACCGACACGACCAAGGCCGAACAGCCGGCCGAAGCGCCCAAGGCCGGGACGCCTGCCTCCGTCGACCCGCAGGTCGTGCCGCTGCGCCAGCCGGCGCTCGCCGGCGACGCGCCGGGCCCGCGCGTCATCGCCGTCGCCAACCAGAAGGGCGGCGTCGGCAAGACGACGACCGCGATCAATCTCGGCACCGCGCTCGCCGCCATCGGCGAGCACGTGCTCATCGTCGACCTCGATCCGCAGGGCAACGCCTCGACGGGCCTGGGCATCGAGCGCAAGGACCGCCGCACCTCGACCTACGACGTGCTGACCAACCAGGCGCCGATGCGCGACGCCGTTCTGCAAACGGCGGTGCCGCAGCTCTACATCGCGCCGTCCACGCTCGACCTGTCCGGCGTCGAGCTCGAGATCGGCCAGCAGCGCGACCGCGCCTATCGCCTGCGCAACGCGCTCAACGAACTGAACAAGGGTCCGCGCCCGCACGACTTCACCTACGTGCTGGTCGACTGCCCGCCGTCGCTCAACCTGCTCACGGTCAACGCGATGGCCGCGGCCGACTCGGTGCTGGTGCCGTTGCAGTGCGAGTTCTTCGCGCTCGAAGGTTTGTCGCAGCTCTTGAAGACGGTCGAGCAGGTGAAGACCGCGCTCAATCCGAAGCTGTCGATCCATGGCATCGTGCTGACGATGTACGACTCGCGCAACAACCTCTCCAACCAGGTCGTCGCCGACGTGCGCGAGTTCATGGGGCCGAAGGTCTATGACACGGTGATCCCGCGCAACGTGCGCATCTCGGAGGCGCCGTCCTACGGCAAGCCGGTGCTCGTCTACGATCTCAAGTGCGTCGGCAGTGAAGCATATCTGCGTTTGGCGACGGAGATCATCCCGCGCGAGAAGGCGCTGAAGGCGGGGTGAGCGTCACCCTGAGGAGCCCGCGCGAAGCGCGGGCCTCGAAGGGTCTCTGACTCACAGGTCCTTCGAGGCGCGCCTGCGGCGCGCACCTCAGGACGACGGCAAGTGCGTGAAGACAAGAAGGACAGTAGCGTGGCGGATCGGTCGGGAGCGGCGGCGATGGCGGAACACAAGAGATTGGGGCGGGGCCTGGCGGCGCTGATCGGCGACGTCGGCGACGACCCGTCGGCCACGTCCGCGCCCGCGCCCGGCGCGAACGAAGCGCCGCGCAAGCCGCGCCGTGCGCCGATCGAAAGCCTCAAGGCGAACCCGCGCAATCCGCGCCGCACCTTCCGCGATGACGAGCTCGCCGAGCTCTCCGAATCGATCAAGGAGCGCGGCATCATCCAGCCGATCGTCGTGCGCGAGGCCGGCGACGGTTCATACGAAATTATCGCCGGCGAGCGGCGCTGGCGCGCCGCGCAGCGCGCCGGCCTGCACGATGTACCGATCGCCATCGTCGATGCGACCGACGTGCAGGCCTTGGAATTCGCCATCATCGAGAACGTGCAGCGCGCCGACCTCAACGCGATCGAGGAGGCGGCCGGCTACGTCGCGCTGATGGAGCAGTGCAATCACACGCAGGACCAGGTCGCGCAGATCGTCGGCAAGAGCCGGCCCTATGTCGCCAACATGGTGCGGCTCCTGAAGCTGTCGGAGCCGGTGAAGGAGCTGATCCGCAAGGGCCAGCTCTCGGCCGGTCATGCGCGCGTGCTCATCGGCCAGCCGAACGCGCTCGACATCGCGCTCGAGGCGATCGCGAAGGGCATGAGCGTGCGTCAGCTCGAGGACTGGGCCCGCGAGGACGGCGAGCGTCAGGCGCGCGAGGTCATGCGCGAAGGCAAGCCCGGCATCGTCAAGGCGATTCATCGCGAGGCGGGCAAGGACGCCGACACGCGCGCGCTGGAGCGCCGGCTCACCGACGCTTTGGGACTGGAAGTGACGATCGACCACCGCGGCGAGAAGGGCACGCTGTCGGTGAAGTACACGGATCTCGATCAGCTCGACGCGGTGGTCAGGAAGCTGGGGGGCTGAGAGAGGCTTCCTTATCCCTCCCCCGAAGGGGGAGGGTGGCGCGCGACAGCGCGCCGGGTGGGGGCGCTTGCCACACGCGCCAATTCTGCGAGAATTGATAAAACGTCACCACCGGGCCAAGCTTATGGCCAACGCATTCGCGCGCGAACTACGCAAGTCAATGACGCCGCAAGAGGTGAAGCTTTGGGTTCACCTCCGGTCGTGGCGCGATCGTGGCTATCATTTTCGCCGTCAGGTACCGAAGGGCCGTGCGATCGTCGATTTTGCGTGCCTCAAGCATCGCGTGGTCGTCGAAGTCGACGGCGGGCAGCACAATGCAGATGACCACGCCCAGCGCGACAGCACGCGCGATGCGCGACTGAACAAGGCCGGATTCCGAGTGCTGCGATTCTGGAATAGCGACGTAGACGGAAATCTGGCGGGCGTCCTGGAAGTCATCGATACCGTGCTTCGGGAACGGCCCCCACCCGACGGTCCTTCGGACCGCCACCCTCCCCCTTCGGGGGAGGGATAAGAAGACGTCGCGTATCTTCCCCAGAAGCGGCAGGGCGACCTACGCCTTCTTCTTCAAAAAGAAGCTGCACCAGCCCGACGGGCTGACGTCGCCTTCGACGAGCTTGCACGTCTTCGGCGCGTGAAAATAATTGCACTGCGAACAGCTTTGGCCGTTGTTCGGCTTGTCCTGATATTTCTCCGTCTTCTTGTCGGTCTTCGACTGCGCATGCGCCAGGCCCGCGAACGAGATGGCGCTGCCGCCGATGGCGACGGCTGTCAGCCGACGGAAGACCTCGCGGCGCGATTGCGCCGGCATCGTGTCATGACGGCAGGTGAGGAGGTTTCGATCGGAACCGGACATTGAGCGACTCCACGAGACGCACGGTCGCCACCTTGGGCCGAACGCAGGCTTCGTGAGGGGCGTTCCGTGCGCCGATGTCGCGGGGCTGCTTTACCTCTCCCATAGGGAGAGGTCGGCGAGCGTAGCGAGCCGGGTGAGGGGCTACAAAGATCGGGAGCCCTGAACCCCCACACCCCAAACCTCTACCCGATGGGGAGAGGGAGCGCGCCGTGCTTGTGGCGACGCCTTAGGCCACTCTTCCCTTCACGGCGTTGGCCCAGGCCGGATAGGTGATGCGGCCATCGGCGCCGGCGGGGAAGGCGCGGCGGGCGCGCTCCGTCAATTCCGCGCCCTCGGCGGGCGACATCTTTTCCAGCGACAGCTTCACGCTCGGGCTCGCCTGCAACGCGCTCCAGAGTTCGTCGAAGCTGTCATATGTGCGCTCGACGGTGATGACGCGCGTCTCGACGTCGGTGAGACCGGCGCCGCGCCACAGCGACTGCATCGCGTCGAGCCGCGCCGCCTCCACGCTCGGCGGATGCGGCGGGTTGCGGCCCATGGCGCGCAATTCCTTGAACATCGGCTCCTGCGGAAAGCCGCCACCGAGAATGTCCCACGCATAGGCGGCGACCGTGCCGCCGGGCTTCACCACGCGCGCCATCTCGGCGACGCCTTTCGGCGGATCGGGCACGAAGAACAGCACCAGCGCCATGGTCGCGGCGTCGAACGTGTTGTCGGCGTAAGGCAGCTCGGTCGCAACGCCCTGGCGCAATTGCATCTTCTCGGCGTGCGGCCGCGTGCGCGCGAAGGAGAGCTGGCCTTCCGACGGATCGATGCCGTGGACCGCGGCGGCCTTCGCGCGCGTGACGATCAATTCACTGAAGGCGCCGTTGCCGCAGCCGACGTCGAGCCAGGTGAGGTTCGGCTTCGGCGCGAGCCAGTCGAGGAAGACGTCGCCGGCGAGCCGGCTCCAGACGCCCATCATCCGTTCGTAAGCGGCGCCGTCATCGAAACGAATTTCGGCCATTTGCATCCCCACACCCGGTCGCCCGGCGGCAGCATTCAATTGATACCTGCGGAATGCAAGGCGGAGTGATGATCCATTACACCGCCGGTCGTTGCGCCCTCTCCCCTTGTGGGAGAGGGCATTGAGGGCGTCTCTTCTCGCTCTGATGGGTGAGGGGGAGATCCAGGCCCCCTCACCCACTCTTTGCAATTGAAACGCTGCGGCTGCCCTCTCCCACAGAGGGGAGAGGGCACAGCAACTGGCGTCGCGCGCCGGGGCAGCGCCACCCCGCGCACACGCGGCTGTGATGGCCGGTCAGCCACCCGGCCAAGGAACATTCGGGTGCCGCCGCCGTTTCCTCGCCGGCAACTCAATCAAATGGGGCGGAATCATGCGTATCATACCGGCACTCGCCTTCGGACTCGTTCTCGCGTCGTCGGCTACGGCGTTCGCTTACACCCAGGAAGAAGCCAATGCCTGCACGCCGGATGCGATGCGGCTGTGCTCGCAGGCCATCCCGGACGCGAAGCGCGTCGGCGCCTGCCTCTATCAGCAGCGCGCGCAGCTGAGCGCTCCGTGCGCCGCGGTGTTCGCGCGCTATATCGGCCATGGCGCACAGCGCCGCACCGTCGCCGAGCGGACGAACTGATCGCCGCGTCATGCGGCTTCTTGAATCTCCTCCGACTTTTGGCCGGGCCTGCGCCCGGCCTTTTCTTTGCGCGGCGCCGGCGTTCCGCCGCGCCGATGTCGCAGGCGGGCGGAACCAAGTTTCGAGAGCCCGCGTTGGGAACCGCGCGGACCCCAGGAGGCAACCATGCGGTTCATTCTCTTCATCATCGTGATCATCCTGCTGCTCGGCGCGCTGCCGACATGGCCGTATTCGGCCGGGTGGGGCTACTATCCGTCGAGCGGTCTCGGGCTGGTCCTGCTGATCCTCATCATCCTGCTCTTGCTGGGCCGCATCTAGCGGCGGGCATCTGACGACGACGCAGGCCGCGCCGCGCGATCCGTGGCGTGGCCTGTTTTCGTCTCTGCGCCGTGGATCGCGTGCATGGCCAAGCCGAAGAAAAGTTTCGTGCTGCAGAAGGTGCAGCCCGCGCTGCTCGGCCTGATGGACGGCGCGGTGTCGACGCTGGCGCCGCTGTTCGCGGCAGCGGGCCTGAGTGGAAATCCCACGAATGCGTTTTTCGTCGGGCTCGCGGCGTCGCTCGGCGCCGGCATCAGCATGGGCCTCGCCGAAGCGCTTTCGGACGACGGCACGATGACCGGGCGCGGCGGGCCGTTCCTGCGCGGCGCCATCACCGGGGTCGCCACCGCGATCGGGGGCATGCTGCACACATTTCCGTTCCTGCTGTCGAATTTGCAGCTCGCGCTCAACATCGCCTACGGCGTCGTCGTCGCCGAGCTGCTGGCGATCGCCTTCATCCGCTACAGGTTCATGCAGACCGGCCTGCTGGTGACGATCGGGCAGGTGATCGTCGGCGGCGGCTTCGTCTTCGCCATCGGCATCTGGCTCGGCCGCATCGGCGCGTCGGGCTAGAGACCGCCGGAGACCGTCTTCGGGAAGCGCATGCGGCAGACGACGCCGCCCGGCGCGAAGTCGATCGCCGCCGTTCCCTTGAACGCGGCGAGGCTGCGCTCGATCAGGTTGGTGCCGAAGCTGCGCTTGGCCGGCGCGATGACCGCCGGGCCGTCGCGCTCGCGCCAGTCGACGACGATGTCGTCGCCGTCCTCCGCCCACGCAATGTCGATGACGCCGTTCGGCGCCGACAGCGCGCCGTATTTCGCGGCGTTGGTGGCGAGCTCGTGCACGATCAGCGACAGCACCGAGGGCAGCTTGCCCGACAGCATCAGCGGCGCGCCGCGCTTGTTGATGCTAGCGCTGCCGTAGGGTGCGAGCTCGAGATCGAGGATCTGCTCGATCGCGACGCCCTCGCCGTCGCCGGCGATGAGGAAGTCGTCGGCCGCCGACAGCGCGCGCAGGCGGCCGGCGGCGCTGTCCCACACGTCGCGATGGCCGCGCAGTTCATGGCGCAGGATCGCGTAGACGGTGGCGAGCTTGTTCTTGACGCGGTGGCCGAGCTCCTCGACCACGACCTTGCGGTAGGCCTCCTCCTCGTCGAGGCGGCGCAGCAGCGCGCGATAACGGTCGGCGATCCAGACGATCGCCAGCGCCGCGAGGAAGAACAGGCCGAGGCTGACGACGTGCTCGTAGCTCAGGCCGGCGAGCGAGAAGCGCGGCGGCACGAACGCGTACCAGGCGGTGACCGCGCTCATGACCAGCGCGGCGAGGCCGGCCGCGGTGCCGCCGACCAAAGAGGCGACGAGCACGGCGGGGAAATACGTGGCGAAGGGCACGGCGTCCGGCGCGATCAGGTCGATCGCAAAGCGCAGCAGCGTTGCAGCGGCGACGCAGAGCAACGCACAGGCGAAGGCCGCGGGCGAGCCGGGACGCAGGCCGCGGCGCGCGAGCGCGTCCAACCCCGCGGCCGGCTTGGCGTACCTGTCGTCCATCGCCCTTACCCGTTCTCCGGACAGCGACTATGGCCCAAACGGCGCAGGCTGACGGTCCACTACCGCACACAGCCGGAAAAGTGACATAGGCCGGGCCCAGGCCTCCGCCCGGGTCCTATTCCAGCTCCTGGAGGCCGCCCTTGCCGGCCGTCCGGGCGTGGAGCTGTTCGGCCTCGGTGAGCGTGCCGAGCACGGCGCCGACCGCCGCGGCGATCCGCGTGCCGATGCCCGCCGGCTTTGCCGCCTTCTTGGCGCTGACGCGCTTGCGCGCGGGCTTCTTCGCCGCCGCCCGCTTGGCCGGCTTCCTGACGGTCTTCCGTGCCGCTTTCTTCGTGGCGGTGCGCGAAGCCTTGCGCGCTGTCTTGCGTTTGGCTTTGCGCTTGGCTTTGCGTTTCTTGGCCATGGTGCCCCCCTCGAGCCTTCGATGCCCTGAAAGAGCCAAGCTTAGAGTTGCGCCGCACGCCTGACCAGAGCACCCCCGCTGGATCGGACCCCGGCCTCTCTGCTAGGTGACGTTTGTCAATAAGGGAGAGAAACATGCCCGCGCCGATGCTCGGTCCGCTGCAGCCGACGGTCTATCGCTTCAAGCTGGGAGCCTTCGAGGTCGCCACCATCCTCGACAGCAAGGGCGTGCGCGAAGGGCTGCACCCGAACTACGGCGCCAATGCCACGCCCGAGGACGTGCAGGCGCTCGCCCGCGCCAACAACCTCGACCCGGTCCGCTTCGAGCACCACAACATCCCGACCATCGTCAACACCGGGCGCGAGCTCGTCCTGTTCGACACCGGCAACGGCCCGCTGGCGAAGGAGTACGAGCAGCTCAAGGCCCGCATGGCGCTCGGCAACACCGCGGCGCGGCTGAAGGAGCTCGGCTACAAGCCGGAGGACGTCGACATCGTCGTGCTCACGCACGGCCATCCGGACCACATTGGCGGCCTCGTCGAAGGCGGCCAGCCGATCTATCCGAACGCGCGCTACGTGTTCGGCGCGGCCGAATACGATTTCTGGCAGAAGAACGAGGGCGTGCGCGAGGCACGCAAGTTCAACCGCGAGCTCTACGTCAAGATCTGCACGCCGCTGTCGAACCGCGCGACCATGATCCGCCCCGGCGATCAGGTCGTGCCGGGCATCACCGCGGTCGACGCGGCCGGCCATTCGCCGGGCCTGCTCGCCTTCACGATCGAGAGCGAAGGCAAGAAGCTGATGATCACCGCCGACACGCTGACGCAGTACGTCATGGCGGTGCAGAAGCCGGAATGGTTCTTCGACATGGACGACGAGAAGGACAAGGCGGTGGCGACGCGCCGGCGTTTCCTCAAGATGCTCGCCGACGAGCGCATCCCATTCGTGTCGTTCCACATGCCGTTCCCTGGCGTCGGCTACATCGAGCGCGCCGGCGAGGGCTATCGCTGGGTCGCGCACGGCTACCAGCTGAATTTGTAGGATCAGTCGCGGCGGCGCGCGCTCATCGCAATAGCGAGAAGCGCGCGCTCGGCGATCGCCTCGGCCAGCGGGGCATTGCGGCGCGCCTCGAGCGAGGCCTCGCCGAGCTGGCTCATGACGCGCACGAGCCGCGGCGCGGTCCACAATCGCAGCGCCGCGCCGACCGTGTCCTTGCGCGAGAAATGCACTGGCGGCGCGCCGCGCTGCATGGCGAAGTCGGCCGAGTCGCCGTCTTCCACGGCAAGGCGCATCTTGTGCAGATTGGCGACGTGGCGGATGGCGGCGGAGATGATCGCCGCCGGCGAGGAGCCGTCGGCGCGCGCCTTGCCGAATTCGGCGTCGACGTCGGCGGTCTTGCCTGCGAAAGCCGCATCGAGCACGCCGTCGCGCGCCCCGGCGGACGCGTCCGCCACCACCGCCATCACATCGACGATCTCGATCTTGTCCTGGCCGCGCGCGTAGAGCGCGAGCTTGCGCACCTCGTTGCGCGAGGCCATGCGGTCGCCGCCGAGCAGCGACACCAGCAGCGCGCGCGCGTCCGGCGCGATCGCAAGTTTCGCCTCGCGCAGTTCGTCGTCGACGAGCCGCGCGACCGCCGCGGCATTGTCGGCGTAGCAGGGCAGCGCCGCCGCCACCTTCGCCTTCTCGATGGCCGCGCGCAGCGGCGACGACTTCTTCAGGTCGCCGGCCTCGATGATGATGCGGCATTCGCGCGACGGCGCGGCGATGACCATGTCGACGGCGCCGGCGATGTTGCGCGAGCCGGCCTTGACCAGCACGGCGCGCCGGCCGCCGAACAGCGGCACCGTGTGCGCTTCCTCCACGAGCCGCGCCGGATTGCCGGAGAGCTCGTCGCCCTCGATGCGCACGAAGGCGAACGGGTCGCTGACATCGTCGACCGACACCTTCACCAGCGCGTCGACGCGCTCGCGCACCAGCCCGGCGTCGGGCCCGTAGACGAGCACGATCGGCTGGGCCGGGTCCGGCTTGGCGACGAAGCGGTCGATCTCGGCTGTCTTGAGGGCGGTCATGGAGGGAAGCTAATGCGGAGGCGCGCGCCGGGCAATCAGGCCGGCGTGAGCAACACCTGGTCGCTCAACTGCGCCGGCTCGGATCGCGCCAGTGTGAAGCCGCCGCGCGCGGCAAGCGGCGCAAAGCCCTCGAGGCCGCGCGGGTGCAGCTTGAAGCGGCTGACCGTGATGTTGCGGCGATGCCGCTCGGTATTGCCGGTGACGGAGCCGGTGACCGCGCGCGCGTTCCCGGCCTTGAGCGCCGTCAGGTTCGCCACCACTGCGGTGTCGTTGCCGTATTCGAACAGGCCGCCTTCCGACGACGCGCCGACGATCGCGCCCCCGGTCTCGCGCAGCAGTTCGGCAAGCACCGCGGTGTCGTTCCAGTCATACGACCGGTGGTCGAACGCGATGTCGAGGCCGGCGAGCGGCGCGCCCTCGGCTGTCAGCGCGGCGAGCGCGTTCCGGCCGAAGAACGGGCCGGCGTCGTCGCGGTCGAGGACATGGATGACGATCGGCCGCTTCAGGCCGGCGCCGCGTTGCCGCAGCAGGGTCAGCGCGTTCATCGAGTCGATTGCCGGACCGCCGGCGATGTTGACGAGATGCAGCGGCGCGGCTGGCGTCTCGCGGAGCGCATCGCCGAGCCCGTCGGCAAGCAGCGTCGCCACCTGCTGCGTGCGCAGGCGAAGCAGCTTCAATTGCGCCGATGCGGCGACGCGCTTGTCGACGGCGCTGTCGAAGGGTGGCGGAAGACGATCTGGGTCGAGCTTCATCACGTAGGTGGTGATGCCGTCGAGGAATGTGCCCTCGCCGCCGAACAGCGCGCGCAGGATCAGCGATTGCCGCGCGGCGCGCCGCAGCATGAAGCGCATGATGAAGCCCGGCAGGCGCTGGTGACGCCGTGCTTCCTCGGCGGCCTGGTCGAACAGACTGCGCAGGCTCCCGGAATCATCCGGCACGCGAAAGCGCGCGTCGGTGACGTCGATCACGGGCAGCGAGATGCCGTCGCGCGTGAGAGCGTGGAGGAGGGGGTGGGAGATGCTGTTGTCTAGCATGTGCGCGGCCATTGGCACTGAGTAACCCTCTCCCCTTGTGGGAGAGGGTGGCGAGCGAACGAAGCGAGCGAGCCGGGTGAGGGGGCGCGCACGAAGATCCCCCCCACCCCCCCCGGCCGGGGCAAGGCGGGGCCCCGCAAACACCCCCACCACAACAACAGCACGTGGGGAGCGGCCGCGGTGCGGAAGGTG
>JBQCFB010000051.1:0-4738 GCA_051959715.1 Pseudolabrys sp. | reverse complement strand
CGCTTCCTCGGCTTCCTGTTCGCGGCGGGGACCATCGTGTTCGTCGTGGGCGTTGCCGCGGTCTCCGGCCTGCTGTGGCACTACTCCAAGGACCTGCCGGACTATTCGCAGCTCCAGGACTACGAGCCGCCGGTGATGACGCGCGTGCACGCGGCCGACGGCTCGCTGGTCGCCGAATATGCCCGCGAGCGCCGTCTCTACATCCCGATCCAGGGCGTGCCGAAGCTCGTCATCAACGCCTTCCTCGCCGCCGAGGACCGCAATTTCTATCAGCACGGCGGCCTCGACTTCACCGGCATCGCCCGCGCCTCGCTCTCCTTCATCCAGAACTACGGCTCGGGCCGCCGGCCGCAGGGCGCATCGACCATCACGCAGCAGGTCGCCAAGAACTTCCTTTTGACCAACGAAGTGTCGGTGACGCGCAAGGTCAAGGAGGCCCTGCTGGCGCTCAAGATCGAGCGCACCTATTCGAAGGACAAGATCCTCGAGCTCTATCTCAACGAGATCTATCTCGGCCTCGGCGCTTACGGCATCGCCGCCGCCTCGCTGACCTATTTCGACAAGTCGGTGAACGAGCTGACGATCCCGGAAGCCGCTTATCTGGCGACGCTGCCGAAGGCGCCGAACAACTACAATCCGTTCCGCCAGCGCGAGCGCGCGCTCGAGCGCCGCAACTGGGTCATCGACCGCATGGCCGAGGCCGGCTTCGTCAAGCAGGCCGACGCCGAGAAGGCGAAGAAGACGCCGCTCGGCGTCACCACCAAGGCGTCGACCGGCGCGCACGTCGTGGCGGCGGAATATTTCGCCGAGGAAGTGCGCCGCGAACTCTACGACAAGTACGGCGAGAAGAAGCTGTACGAGGGCGGCCTGTCGGTGCGCACCTCGCTCAATCCGCAATGGCAGGCGCTGGCGCGGCAATCCCTCCAAGCGGGATTGCAGCGCTATGACGAAGCGCGCGGCTACCGCGGCGCGGTCAGCAAGCTCGACCTCAACGGCGACTGGGGCGTCAAGCTCGCCGGCGTGAAGGCGCTCGAAGACGTGCAGCCCTGGCGGCTCGCCGTGGTGCTCGAGGTCAGCGATCATTCCGCGCGCATCGGCCTCCAGCCCGGCCGCGAGCCGGGCGGGCAAGTGTCCAAGGAGCGCACCATCGGCATCCTGCCGCTCGAGGGCGTGAAGTGGGCCAAGCAGAAGGGCCGCGCGCCGACGAAGGTGAGCCAGGTCGTCGAGCCCGGCGACGTCGTCTATGTCTCGCCGCTGGAGAAGACCGACGGCCAGTACCGGCTCCAGCAGGTGCCGGAAGTCTCCGGCGCCATGGTGGTCGAGGACCCGCAGACCGGCCGCGTGCTGGCGATGGTCGGCGGCTTCTCCTACGACCAGAGCCAGTTCAACCGCGCGACGCAGGCGCTGCGTCAGCCCGGCTCCTCGTTCAAGCCGATCGTCTATTCCGCAGCGCTCGACAATGGCTACACGCCGTCCTCGTTGGTGCTCGACGCGCCGCTCGAGATCGACCAGGGCCCGGGGCTCGGCGTGTGGAAGCCTGAGAACTACGAAGGCGACTTCTTCGGGCCCTCGACCTTGCGCTTCGGCATCGAGCATTCGCGCAACGTCATGACGGTGCGGCTGGCGCAGGACGTCGGCATGCCGATGATCGCCGACTATGCGCGCCGCTTCGGCGTCTACGACAACCTGCCGCCTTATCTGTCGTTCGCGCTCGGCGCGGGCGAGACGACACTGCTGCGGATGGTCACGGCCTACGGCATGATCGACAATGGCGGCCGCAAGATCACGCCGACGCTCATCGACCGCATCCAGGACCGCTACGGCCACACCGTCTACCGCCACGACAAGCGCGAGTGCATCGGCTGCGACCAGAAGAAGTGGGACAACCAGCCCGAGCCCTCGCTGATCGACCGGCGCGAGCAGGTCATCGACCCGATGACCGCCTATCAGATCACCTCGATGATGGAAGGCGTGGTGCTGCGCGGCACCGCCGGCGGCGTCGGCTTTCAGAAGGAAGTCGGCAAGCCGGTCGCCGGCAAGACCGGCACCACCAACGACTACAAAGATGCGTGGTTCATCGGCTTTACTCCTGATGTCGTCGTCGGCGTCTATGTCGGCTTCGACAAGCCCAAGACGCTCGGCCGCGGCATGACCGGCGGCCACGTCGCCGCGCCGATCGTCAAGGACTTCCTGAAGGTCGCACTCGCCGACAAGCCGGCGGTGCCGTTCCGCGTGCCGCCGGGCATCAAGCTCGTGCGCGTCAACTTAAAGACCGGCGCGCGCGCCGCTCCCGGCGATCAGAAGGTCATCCTCGAGGCCTTCAAGCCCGGCACCGCGCCGCCCGATGCCTATTCGGTGGTCGGCTATAGCGGGCCCAGCGACGGTGGCGGCAGCCCCGGCATCATTCCGGGCCAGCAGCAGGGCGGCGGCGGTCGCGCCTGGGGCGTCGGCGTGTCGCCCGACGCCGACCGCGCGGTGCGCTCTGGCACGGGCGGACTCTACTGACGCAATCGGGTTGCGCGGGACCCCGCGCAACGTTACATCCCCGGTTCAAGCAAGACTCATGAATTGCCGCGGATCGCGGCCTCGGGACAGACATGCGCGCGGAAACGGTCAATCTGGTCGAAGAAATCAAGCAGTCGGTGCGGCTGCTGAGGAGGCATCTTTGACGTCGATGTCGCGCAGCAACGTCTGGCCGAGCTGAACAAAGAGTCCGAGAACCCCGAATTCTGGAACGACGCGCAGCGCGCCCAGCGCGCCATGCGCGAGCGCGACGCGCTCGACGACCAGCTCGGCTCCCTGAGGCGTATCGACCAGACGCTCGAGGACAATCTCACCCTGATCGAGCTTGGCGAGGCCGAGAAGGACGAGGGCACGATCGCCGAGGCGGAGGCCGAGCTCAAGAAGCTCAAGGCCGAGGTCGGCCGCCGCGAGCTCGAGGCGCTTCTGTCGGGCGAAGCCGACGCCAATGACTGCTTTCTCGAAGTGCACGCCGGCGCCGGCGGCACCGAGAGCAATGACTGGGCCGGCATGCTCCTGCGCATGTACGTGCGCTGGGCCGAGCAGCACGGCTACAAGGTCGACTGGCTGGAAGAGAGCGAAGGCGAGGGCGCCGGCATCAAGTCGGCAACCGTGCAGATCAAGGGCCACAACGCCTATGGCTGGCTCAAGAGCGAGAACGGCGTGCACCGCCTCGTGCGCATCTCGCCGTTCGACTCGAACGCGCGCCGGCACACCTCCTTCGCCAGCGTCGTCGTATTCCCGGTGGTCGACGACCGCATCAAGATCGAGATCAACGAGAGCGACGTGCGCATGGAAGTGATGCGCTCGGGCGGCGCTGGCGGCCAGCACGTCAACAAGACGGAATCCGCGGTGCGCCTCATCCACGAGCCGACCGGCGTCGTGGTGAAGTGCCAGCAGGACCGCTCGCAGCACAGGAACCGCGCCATGGCGTGGGACATGCTGCGCGCCAAGCTGTTCGAGATAGAGGTCAAGAAGCGCGAAGCGAAGGCCGAGGCCGATCAGGCCGCCAAGACCGACATCGGCTGGGGCCACCAGATCCGCTCTTACGTCTTGCAGCCCTACCAGATGGTCAAGGATTTACGCACCGGCGTGTCGACCTCGAACACCGCCGGCGTGCTCGACGGCGATCTCGACGAGTTCATGCAGGCGGCGCTGGCGCAGAAGGCGTTCGGTGGTGGCCCGGGCCAGGTCGAGGACGTGGAGTAGGGCGTCACATCATGTGACTGTCATGGCCGGGCTTGCTCCGGCCATCCCGAACAGGCGGGCACGGTGTCTCCCTAAGCGGGGCCACCGGGACAAGCCCGGTGGCGGCACCTATTTGTGTTCGGATGCGACGCCGCGCCGCTCCTAGTTCAATTTGATATTCGCCGCCTCGACGATCGGCCGCCATTTGGCGATCTCGTCGTGGATGACCTTGCCCATGTGCTCCGGCGTGCCGCCGACGGGCCGCAGGCCGAGCGGTACGAACTTGTCCTTGACCGCGCCGGTTTTCAGATAATCGTTCACGATGCCGTTGATCCTCGCGACGATCGGCGCCGGCATGCCGGCCGGTCCGAGCACGGCGAACCAGGCGACCGCATCGAAACCGGTGAAGCCCGACTCGTTCGCAGTCGGAACGTCGGGCAGCAGCGGGCTGCGCTCGGGCGCCAGCACCGCAAGCGGCGTCATCGTGCGCGCCTTCACGTGCGGCACATAGGCTGTGATGAAGTCGGACGCGACGTTGATCTGATTGCCGAGGACGTCGGTGATCAGCGGCGTCGAGCCCTTATAGGGGATGATGGTGACCTTGATGCCGGCCTGGCGCTCGAGCAGCGCCACCGCGAAATGGCCGAGCGTGCCGTTGCCGGGAACGCCGACATTGAGCTTGCCGGGATTGAGCTTGGCATAGGCGATGAGATCGGGGATCGACTTCACCGGTGTATTGAGCGAGGCCGCCATGATGAGCGGTGAATCGGCGACCTCGACGACCGGCGTGAAGTCCTTCTCCGGATCGTAGGTCATGTTGGTGTAAAGAAGCTTGTTGTTGGCGCCGGGCCCGGGCGTCGCGAACAGGAGCGTGTAGCCGTCCGGCTTGGCGCGCGCGACCGCTGCGCCGCAAATTTTGCCGCCGGCGCCGGCGCGGTTCTCGACGACGACCTGCTGCTTGAGCTTGTCGCTCAACTCCATGGCGACAAGGCGCGCCACGGCATCGGCGGAGCCGCCGGCCGGGAACGGC
>JBQCFB010000050.1:0-6628 GCA_051959715.1 Pseudolabrys sp. | reverse complement strand
CGGGCGCGGAAATTCCGCGCTTCTGCTTCCACGAGCGGCTGTCGATTGCCGGCAATTGCCGCATGTGCCTCGTCGAACTCAAAGGCTCGCCGAAGCCGGTCGCGTCCTGGGCCTGGGGCGTGCGCGACTGCCGCCCGGGCCCGAACGGTGAGCCGCCGGTCGTCAACACCAAGACGCCGATGGTGAAGAAGGCGCGCGAAGGCGTGATGGAGTTCCTGCTGATCAACCATCCGCTCGATTGCCCGATCTGCGATCAGGGCGGCGAATGCGACTTGCAGGACCAGGCCATGGCCTATGGCGTGGATTCCTCGCGCTACGTCGAAAACAAACGCGCGGTCGAGGACAAATACATTGGCCCGCTGGTCAAGACGATCATGAACCGCTGCATCCACTGCACGCGGTGCATCCGATTTACGACGGAAGTGGCCGGCGTATCTGAGCTCGGCGCGATCGGCCGCGGCGAGGACATGGAGATCACGACGTATCTCGAGCACGCGATGACGTCGGAATTGCAGTCCAACGTCGTCGACCTGTGCCCGGTCGGCGCGCTGACCTCGAAGCCTTATGCCTTCACGGCGCGGCCGTGGGAATTGTCGAAGACGCAGTCGATCGACGTCATGGACGCGCTCGGCTCGGCCATCCGCGTCGATACGCGCGGCCGCGAGGTTATGCGCATCCTGCCGCGCAACAATGACGACGTGAACGAGGAATGGATCTCCGACAAGACGCGCCACGTGGTCGACGGCCTGCGCACGCAGCGTCTCGACCAGCCTTACGTGCGCGTCAACGGCCGGCTGACGCCGGCCTCGTGGAGCGAGGCTTTTGCCGTTATCGCGGGTCGCGTGAAGGCGACGAGCGGCAACAAGATCGGCGCGATCGCCGGCGATCTTTGCGGTGCGGAGGAGATGTTCGCGCTGAAGGACCTGATGACCCGGCTGGACTCGCCGAACGTGGATGCGCGTCAGGACGGCGCGGTGTTCGACCCGGCTTGGGGCCGCGCGTCTTATCTCTTCAACGCCACGATCGCCGGCATCGAACAGGCGGACGCGCTGCTCATCATCGGCGCCAACCCGCGCCGCGAGGCGGCGGTGCTAAACGCGCGCATCCGCAAGCGCTGGCGGCACGGCAACTTCCCCGTGGCGCTGATCGGCGAGATGGCCGACCTCACCTACACCTACGATTATCTCGGCGCGGGCGCCGAGACGCTCGCCGATCTCGGCAAGTCGAAGTTCGCCGACGCCTTCAGGGCGGCGAAGAAACCGCTGATCATCCTCGGCGCCTGCGTGTTCGCGCGCAAGGATGGCGGTGCGCTCGCTGCGCTCGCAGCGAAGGCCGCGGCCGAATTCGGCGTCGTCACCGAGGGCTGGAACGGTTTCTCGGTGCTGCATACTGCGGCCTCACGCGTCGCCGCGCTCGACCTGGGCCTCGTGCCGGGCGCAGGCGGCAAATCTGCGGCCGAGATGGCGCAAGGCGGTCTCGACGTGCTGTTCCTGTTCGGAGCCGACGAGATCGACGTCGCGCCGGGTGCGTTCGTCGTCTACATCGGCACGCATGGCGATCGCGGCGCGCACCGCGCCGACATCATCCTGCCGGCGGCGGCCTACGCGGAGAAGTCGGCAATCTACGTCAACACCGAAGGCCGCGTTCAGCTCGCCAATCGCGCCGCGTTCCCGCCGGGTGACGCGCGCGAGGACTGGGCGATCCTGCGCGCGCTGTCGGACGCGCTCGGTCAAAAGCTTCCCTATGACTCGCTGGGCGGCCTGCGCCAGGCCATGTTTGCCGCACATCCGCACATGATGCGCTTCGACCAGATCGCCGCTGGCGACGCCGCCGACATCGGCAAGCTCGCGAAGCTTGGCGGCACGCTGGACAAGGCGCCGCTGAAGTCCGGCGTCGCCGACTTCTACTTCACCAATCCGATCGCGCGGGCCTCCGCCATCATGGCCGAATGTTCGGCGCTGGCGAACGCAGCGCACAAGACGGCGGCGGAGTAGGGGACATGGATTTCTTCTGGACCTATCTCTGGCCGCTGATCATCACGATCGCGGAATCCGTGCTCATGCTGGTCGTGCTGCTGGTCGCGATCGCCTACATCCTGCTCGCCGACCGCAAGATTTGGGCGGCCGTGCAGATCCGCCGCGGCCCGAACGTGGTCGGCCCCTGGGGTCTGTTCCAATCCTTCGCCGACCTGCTCAAGTTCATGCTCAAGGAGCCGGTGATCCCGGCCGGCGCGAACAAGGGCGTCTTCCTCTTGGCGCCGCTCGTTACCTGCGTGCTGGCACTGGCCGCCTGGGCGGTGATGCCGGTCAATGCCGGTTGGGTGATCGCCAACATCAATGTCGGTGTCCTGTACATCTTCGCCATCTCCTCGCTGATGGTCTACGGCGTGATCATGGCCGGCTGGGCGTCGAACTCGAAGTATCCGTTCCTCGCGGCGCTGCGCTCGGCGGCGCAGATGGTGTCGTACGAAGTCTCGATCGGCTTCGTCATCATCACCGTGCTGCTTTGCGCCGGCTCGTTGAACCTGTCGCAGATCGTCGAGGCGCAGAACACGAAGTGGGGCCTGCTCGGCTGGTACTGGCTGCCGCTCCTGCCGATGTTCGTCGTCTTCTTCGTCTCGGCGCTGGCGGAGACGAACCGCCCGCCGTTTGACCTCGTCGAGGCGGAATCCGAGCTGGTCGCCGGCTTCATGGTCGAATACGGCTCGACGCCGTACATGATGTTCATGCTCGGCGAATACGTGGCCATCGCCACGATGTGCGCCATGGGCGCGATCCTGTTCCTCGGCGGCTGGCTGTCGCCGATCCCGTATGCGCCGTTCACCTGGGTGCCGGGCATCATCTGGTTCGTGCTCAAGGCGTTCTTCATGTTCTTCCTGTTCGCCATGGCCAAGGCGATGGTGCCGCGTTATCGCTACGACCAACTGATGCGGCTCGGCTGGAAGGTGTTTCTGCCTCTTTCCCTGGCCATGGTCGTGGTCGTCGCCGCCGTCATCCAGTATGGCGGCGTGGCGACCGCCGCGATGAAGTGAGGATGCGATGAGACTGGATCGCGCGGCCAAGCAGATCTTCTTGTGGGAATTCCTGACCGGCTTCGTGCTGGCCATGCGCTATTTCTTCAAGCCGAAGCCGACCATCAACTACCCGTTCGAGAAGAACCCGATCTCGCCGCGCTTCCGCGGCGAGCACGCGCTGCGCCGCTATCCGAACGGCGAGGAGCGCTGCATCGCCTGCAAATTGTGCGAGGCGATTTGCCCGGCGCAGGCCATCACCATCGAGGCAGGTCCCCGCCGCAACGACGGCACGCGCCGCACGACCCGCTACGACATCGACATGGTGAAGTGCATCTATTGCGGGCTTTGCCAGGAGGCTTGCCCGGTCGACGCCATCGTCGAGGGCCCGAACTTCGAGTTCGCCACCGAAACGCGCGAAGAACTTTACTTCGACAAGGATCGTCTGCTCGCCAATGGCGACCGCTGGGAACGCGAGATCGCGAAGAACATCGCGCTCGACGCACCGTACAGGTGATATCACGATGATCGCCGCCCTGTTCTTCTATCTCTTTGCCTGCGTCTGCGTCGCCAGCGCGGTGATGGTCATTGCCTCGCGCAACCCGGTGCACTCGGTCCTGTTCCTGATCCTCGCCTTCGTCAACGCGGCCGCACTGTTCATGATGATGGGTGCCGAGTTCCTGGCGATGATCCTGATCGTCGTCTATGTCGGCGCCGTCGCGGTGCTGTTCCTCTTCGTCGTCATGATGCTCGACGTCGACTTCGTCGAGCTCAAGCACGGCGTGCTCCAGTATCTCCCGATCGGCGTTCTGGTCGGCGGCATCCTGCTGGCAGAACTGCTGCTCGTGGTCGGCGGCTGGGCCATCGGCCCGGGCGTGAAGACGGCGATCGCCGCGCCCATTCCGGCGAACGTCACAAATACCGAGGCGCTCGGCCTCGTCCTCTATACGAAGTACGTCTACTTCTTCGAGGGCGCCGGCATGGTGCTGCTCGTCGCCATGGTTGGCGCCATCGTGCTGACCCTGCAGCATCGCGTGCGGGTGCGGCGCCAGAGCATTCCGGTGCAGAACGCACGCGAGCCGGCGACCGCGATCCAGATCGTCAAGGTCAAGACCGGGCAGGGGCTGGGGAGCAACACATGACCATCGGCCTCGGACATTACCTCAGCGTCGCCGCGATCCTGTTCACGCTCGGCATTGCCGGCATCTTCCTGAACCGAAAGAACGTCATCATCATCCTGATGTCAATCGAGCTCATCCTGCTCGCGGTCAACATTAACCTGGTGGCCTTCTCGACCCACATGGGCGACATCGTCGGCCAGGTCTACGCGCTGTTCGTGCTGACGGTCGCCGCGGCGGAAGCCGCGATCGGCCTCGCCATCCTCGTCGTCTTCTTCCGTAACCGCGGCTCGATCGCGGTCGACGACATCAATCTGATGAAGGGCTGAGCGTCCCGATGTACCAGGCCATCGTCTTCCTGCCTCTGCTCGGCGCGATCCTTGCCGGTCTGATCGCGCTCGCCGGCGCGCGTGCCCGTTTCCCGGGGGAGGCTCCGGCTCCGGGCATGGAGGACAACGCAACCGACCACGGCGCGCATCACCACGAGCCGGGCGTGCATGGCGGCGCTGCCACCCATCACAGCCATGACGAGCCGCTCGACGGCCACGGCCATGACGATCACGGGCACGGCCACGCTCCGGCGGAGCCGGCGGCGTCGGGCTCGCGGCTCGCGGAACTCATCACCACCACGCTGCTGTTCGTCTCGATGATCCTGTCCTGGATCGCCTTCGTGCAGGTCGGCTTCGGCCATCAAGACGTTCGCGTTCCGGTGCTGACCTGGATGACCGCCGGCGACCTCAAGGTCGAGTGGGCGCTGCGCATCGACACGCTCACCGCGGTGATGCTGGTCGTCGTCAATACGGTGTCGGCTTTTGTGCACCTCTATTCGATCGGCTACATGAACGAGGAGCCGTATCGGCCGCGCTTCTTCGCCTATTTGTCGCTGTTCACCTTCGCCATGCTGATGCTGGTGACGTCCGACAACCTGGTGCAGATGTTCTTCGGCTGGGAAGGCGTCGGCCTCGCGAGCTACCTGCTGATCGGGTTCTGGTACTACAAGCCCGAGGCGAATGCGGCCGCGATCAAGGCCTTCGTCGTCAATCGCGTCGGCGATTTCGGTTTTGCGCTCGGCATCTTCGCGCTGTTCGCGCTCACCAACGCCGTCGATTTCGAGACCGTGTTCCACCAGGCGCCCGGCCTCGTCGGCAAGACCATCCCGTTCTTCGGCTGGCATCCTGACGCGCTGACCTTGACCTGCCTGCTGTTGTTCATGGGCGCCATGGGCAAGTCGGCGCAGTTCGGCCTGCACACCTGGCTCCCCGACGCCATGGAAGGCCCGACCCCGGTCTCCGCGCTCATCCACGCGGCGACCATGGTCACGGCTGGCGTCTTCATGGTGGCGCGGCTGTCGCCGTTGTTCGAGCTGGCGCCGACGGCGCAGGCCTTCGTTATGTTCATCGGTGCGACGACATGCTTCTTCGCCGCGACGATCGGCCTCGTCCAGAACGACATCAAACGCATCGTCGCCTATTCGACCTGTTCGCAGCTCGGCTACATGTTCGTGGCGATGGGGGCGGGCGCCTATTCGGTCGGCATGTTCCACTTGTTCACGCATGCCTTCTTCAAGGCGCTGTTGTTCCTCGGCTCGGGCTCGGTGATCCACGCGATGCACCACGAGCAGGACATCCGCCACATGGGCGGTCTGAAAGACCGCATCCCGTTCACCTATGCGACGATGATCGTCGGCACCCTGGCGCTGACCGGCTTCCCGCTGACGGCCGGCTATTTCTCCAAGGACGCGATCATCGAGTCCGCCTTCGTCGCACACAATCCGACGGCGCTCTATGGCTTCCTCGCGACCGTGATCGCGGCCGGCCTGACGTCGTTCTACTCATGGCGGCTGATCTTCAAGACGTTCCACGGCGAGCCGCACGATCGCAAGCACTGGCGCGACGCGCATGAGAGCCCGATGGTCATGTTGATTCCGTTGGGCTTCCTGGCGCTGGGTTCGATCGTCGCGGGCTACCCCTTCAAGGCGATCTTCGCCGGGCCCGGCGTGGAGGAGTTCTTCCGCCACTCGCTCACCTTCGCGCCGACCAACAAGGTGCTGGAGGAGATGGAGCACATCCCGACATGGATCGGGCTGATGCCGACCTTGATGATGGTCGTCGGCTTCCTCATCGCCTGGCACTTCTACATCCGCCGGCCCGATATCCCGGTCGAACTCGCCAAGCAACACCGGCCGCTCTACCAGTTCCTGCTGAACAAGTGGTACTTCGACGAGCTCTACGACATCGTCTTCGTGCGCGCGACCAAGTGGATCGGGCGCGCGCTGTGGAAGGGCGGCGACGGCTGGCTGATTGACGGCTTCGGGCCGGACGGCGTCTCCGCCCGCGTGCTCGACGTCACCCGCAGCGTGGTGCGGCTGCAGAGCGGCTACCTCTATCACTACGCCTTCGCCATGCTCATCGGCGCGGCGGCGATCATCACCTGGTTCATGTTCTCGGTGCACTGACGGATTTCGACATATGACCTGGCCGATCCTCTCCGTCGTCACCTT
>JBQCFB010000049.1:0-2907 GCA_051959715.1 Pseudolabrys sp. | reverse complement strand
CGATTGAAGCGCGCCATCACCGGCGCGGCCGGGCAGGGGCGCAGCCATTTCGTCGATGCGAGCCGGCTCGCGACCGCGCTGCTCGGCAATTCGATCGGCGCCAACATGTTCATGCTTGGCTTCGCCTATCAGCTCGGGGCTCTGCCGGTGTCCGGCGAGGCGCTGGAGAAGGCGATCGAGATGAACGGCGAGGCGGTGAAGATGAACGTCGCCGCCTTCCGCTACGGCCGCCGCGCGGCCGTCGATCCGCAGGCCGTCGCCGCGCTGGTCGCGCCCGCGCCGCAGCAGCAGAACGACTCGCTCAGACTGTCGGAGAGCCTCGACGAGACGATTGCGCGCCGCGAAGCATTTCTCACCGCTTACCAGAGCGGCCGTTATGCGCGTCGCTATCGCGCGCTCGTGGACAAGGTGCGGGCCGCCGAAGCGGAGAAGACGCCGGACCAAGGCGCGCTCTCCGAAGCCGTCGCCCGTTATCTCTTCAAGCTCATGGCCTACAAGGACGAGTACGAGGTGGCGCGGCTCTACAGCGACACCGGTTTCGTCGAGCGCGTGAAGGCGCAATTCGACGGCGACCTGCGACTGGAATTCCATCTGGCGCCGCCGCTGCTCGCCAAGGCCGACCCGCGCACCGGCGAGCCGAAGAAGATGTCGTTCGGCCCGTGGATGCTGACCGCCTTCCGCGTCCTGTCGAAATTCAAATTCCTGCGCGGCACCGCGCTCGATCCCTTTGGCTACAGCCATGAGCGGCGGACCGAACGTCAGCTCATCGCCGACTATGAAGGGCTCGTCGCGACCATCCTGTCCGGGCTGACGCCGGCCAACCACGCGACCGCCGTGGCGCTCGCCTCGATCCCCGAGAAGATCCGCGGCTACGGCCCGGTCAAGCAGCGGCATCTGGCCGCGGCGAAGGCCGAGGAGAACGCGCTGCGCGAGCAGTTCAAGACCGGCGCTTCGACGCCCTATCTCAAGGCGGCCGAGTAGATTCACACGCCGTGTCTGTCTGAAAGCGCACGCAGCGCGTGCGCGAACGCCTGATCCTGCTCAGACCATTTTCCGATACCGCCGAGGCTTGACCCGCCTGCGGCGGTGTTTTCATATCGCTGCAACGAGGCCGCCAAAAGAGCGGCGAGGGGAAACATAGGTCGTCGCCCGTAAAGGCGGCGATCCGAGGGGAGGATAGGACTGTGGCGGTCGACGCCGGCGGTCTGCCGAATACGTTCACCAAGCTCCTGATCCGTAATGCGGAATTGCACGGCGCGCGTCCGGCAATGCGGCACAAGGACCTCGGCGTCTGGCAGACCTGGACCTGGGCCCAGACGCTGGAGATCGTGCGGTCCTATGCGGCCGGGCTGCACCGGCTGGGCCTCGAGCGTGGCGAGACCATCGCCATCGTCGGCGCCAACCGGCCGAAGCTCTATTGGTCGGTCATGGCGGCGCAGATGCTCGGCGCCATTCCCGTGCCTGTCTACGCCGACGCCGTGGCGGAGGAATTGCGCTACGTGCTGGCGCACGCCGAGGTGCGCTTCGCCGCGGTCGAGGACCAGGAGCAGGTCGACAAGATCCAGTCGGTGCAGGATCGTCTGCCGAAGCTCGAGCGCATGGTCTATGACGAAACGCGCGGCCTGCGCGACTACGACCACACGAAGCTGAACTCGATCGAGAGCGTCATCGACGACGGCCGCAAGGCGCTCGCCGCCGACGGCGCGGTGCGCACATGGCTCGATGCCGAGATCGAGCGCGGCAAGGGCTCGGACCCCTCAATCATATTGTACACGTCGGGCACGACCGGCCAGTCGAAGGGCGTCGTGCTCACCAATGAGCGCTCGATCGCCGCCGCGCATGACACCGTCGTGTTCGATCATCTCGGTGCGACCGACGTCGCGCTCGCCTATCTGCCGATCGCCTGGGTCGGCGACCACTATCTCAATTATGCGCAGGGCATGGTGGCCGGCTTCTGCACGGCGTGCCCGGAGAATTCCGACACGGCGATGTACGATCTGCGCGAGATCGGCCCGACGTTCTACTTCGCACCGCCGCGCACGCTCGAACTGCTGTTGACGCGCGTCATGATCCGCATGGAGGACGCCGGCTTCCTCAAGCGCGCGATGTTCCACTATTTTCTCGGCGTGGCGCGGCGCTACGGCGAGGCGATCCTCGACCACAGGCCGGTGCCGCTCGGTGGGCGGCTTTTGTACTGGCTCGGCGAACTGCTTGTGTACGGGCCGCTGAAGAATGTGCTCGGCTTCTCGCGCGTGCGCACCGCCTACACCGCCGGCGAGGCGATCGGGCCGGACCTGTTCGCCTTCTACCGGTCGATCGGGCTCAACTTCAAACAACTCTACGGGCAGACCGAGGCTTTCCTCTACGTCACGGCGCAGCCGGACGGCGCGATCTTTTCCGATACGGTGGGGCCTGCGTGCCCGAACGTCGATATCAAGATCGCCGAGAACGGCGAGGTGCTGTTCAAGTCGCCGGGCATGTTCACCGGCTATTTCAAGGACAACGAGAAGACCGCCGAGGTGATGACGGCGGACGGCTACGTGAAGACCGGCGACGCCGGCTTTTTCGACGAGAAGACCGGCCAGCTCAAGATCATCGACCGCGCCAAGGACGTCGGCAAGCTCAACGATGGCACGCTGTTCGCGCCGAAATATATCGAGAACAAGCTCAAGTTCTATCCGAACATCCGCGAGGCGGTTGCGCTCGGCGACAAGCGCGACTTCGTCACCGTGATGCTCAACATCGACCTGACCGCGGTCGGTTCCTGGGCCGAGCGCAACAACGTCGTGTACGGCTCGTATCAGGAGCTCGCCGCGCATCCATTGGTCCACGACATGGTCGCTGCCCACGTCGCCGAGGTGAACCGTTCGCTCGCCGACGAGAAGGTGATGGCAGGCGCCCAGATCC
>JBQCFB010000048.1:0-2705 GCA_051959715.1 Pseudolabrys sp. | reverse complement strand
CTTCCAGATCGGCTTCCCGCTCCCTGGCAGACCGTAGCGCGCCCACTTCGCCGTCACCTTCTCCACAACCTCGTCGGCCATCCGCAGCTTCCGCCCCCACTCCCGCTTGGTCTCCGGCGGCCACTTGTCCGTCGCGTCGATGCCGAGCTTGCCGCCGAGCCCCGACTCCGGCGACGCGAAGTCGAGATAGTCGATCGGCGTGTTGTCGACCATGACGGTGTCGCGCGTGGGATCGACGCGCGTGGTGATCGCCCAGATGACTTCCTTCCAGTCACGGATATTTACGTCATCATCGGTGACAATAATGAATTTCGTGTACATGAACTGGCGCAGGAAGCTCCACACGCCGAACATGACGCGCTTGGCGTGGCCGGCGTACTGCTTCTTCATCTGCACGACGGCCATGCGGTAGCTGCAGCCTTCCGGCGGCAGGTAGAAGTCCGTGATCTCGGTGAATTGTTTTTGCAGCAGGGGCACGAATACTTCGTTCAGCGCGACGCCCAGCACGGCCGGCTCGTCGGGCGGCTTGCCGGTGTAGGTCGAGGGATAGATGGGATCGCGCCGCATCGTGATGCGGTCGATCGTGAACACGGGGAACCAGTCCTGCTCGTTGTAATAGCCGGTGTGGTCGCCGTACGGGCCTTCCAGCGCGTGCTCGAAGCCGGTCGGGTGACTCTCGTCCGGATAGATATGGCCCTCGAGCACGATCTCGGCCGACGCCGGCACCCGCAACTCGCTGCCGATCGCTTTCGTGAGCACCGTCCGCTGGCCGCGCAGCAGGCCGGCGAACTGGTATTCGGACAAGGTATCCGGCACGGGCGTCACGGCGCCGAGGATCGTGGCCGGATCGGCGCCCAGCGCCACCGCCACCGGATACGGCTTGCCGGGATGGGCGATGCAGTGCTCGCGGAAATCGAGCGCGCCGCCGCGGTGGGCGAGCCAGCGCATGATGACCTTGTTCGGCCCCAGCACCTGCTGGCGGTAGATGCCCAGGTTCTGGCGCTTCTTGTTCGGGCCCTTCGTGATGACGAGGCCCCAGGTGATCAGCGGGGCGATATCGCCCGGCCAGCAATGCTGGATCGGCAGGCGGGACAGGTCGACGTCGGCGCCTTCCCAGACGATTTCCTGGCACGGCGCGCCCTTCACTTCCTTCGGCGCCATGTCCCACACGGCCTTGACGAGCGAACCGAGGTCCATGATGTCGCGGAAGCCCTTGGGTGGCTCCGGCTCCTTCAGTCGCGCCAGCACGTGGCCGATCTTGCGCAACTCGCCGACGTCGTCCGCGCCCATGCCCAGCGCCACCCGCTGCGGCGTGCCGAACAGGTTGGCCAGCACGGGGATCGGATAGCGCTTGCCGGCCGCGTCGACCGGATTCTCGAACAGCAACGCGGGGCCGCCCGCGCGCAAGGTCCGGTCGCATATCTCCGTCATTTCAAGATTCGGTGAAATAGGCGCGGATACGCGCGTGAAGTCACCGTTTTCTTGCAACTTAGCAATAAAATCCCGCAGATCAGAATAGTTCATTGAATTTTTAATTCTTTTTTACATCTTTTGAGGTGTGCTAACAATCGCCGGCAAGTAGTTGATTTGCCAAGGAATTGATGAGCGCTAGTACGTTCTTTAGATCTAAAAGTAATAGAACGCTTGAGTGCTAGTATTGACTTGATATAAACCAGCTTCTACAATCCGCCGTATCAAGTGAGGCAGGCCCGTCCAGGACGTGATTCTAGCCGGTCTCATTCTTTCACGGGGTCGGGGCCCCAGCGACATTTTAGGAGTGTTTTCACTGGGCGTCTGCCCAACCAACCCCGAGACAGTTGTTAGCCACTGGGCGCCTCCACTGCAGCGCTGCCCAGCTGAAGCAAGCAATGACGGCGTTCCTCGACCGCAACGTGCGGCGACGGACGGTTTTCTGATGCACGGCATGAGTACGCTCGAACGCTGCGCCCCTGCGCGGCGACGGGATGGCTTTTTCCGCGACAAAGGAGAGACGATGATCCATCGCTTCCTCGGCACGAGCGCAAGGCTCGTCCAACAGATGGCCAGCCAGCCAGTCACGTGGTCTTCCGTGATCAAAGCGGCACGCGGTGTAATGACCACCGCACAACATACCCTGACCGTATTCGGTCTATCTGCAGTAGCAATGCTTGCCCTGCTGTACAGCCGCCCCGAATTGGCGAAACGGGTGTCGGATTTCCTGAGCCCGCACCAGAGCGCACCGGCGCCGGTCGCGGCGAATGGCGCCATCCTGCTCGTGGCCGCGCGCGGCGCGGACGCTGTCGAGATCGCCAACGCCGACGACAAGGCGAACCGTCCGACCCGTCAGCAGAAGTACGTGACGGACTGGCTGTCGCGGCGCTACCGCGTGGCCGGCGACGCCGCCAACATGCTCGTCACGACCGCGTACAGCACGGCGCACGAGATCAAGCTGGATCCCCTGCTGATCCTGGCCGTGATGGCCATCGAGTCGGGCCTGAATCCGTTCGCGGAAAGCCCGATGGGCGCGCAGGGCCTGATGCAGGTGATGTCCAAGGTCCACAGCGACAAGTTCGAGGAAGTCGGCGGCTCGCAGGCTGCCCTGAACCCGGTCGCCAACATCCGTGTCGGCGCCCGCATCCTGAAGGATTACGTGACCCGCACCGGCTCCGTCGAAGCGGGCCTGAAAAGCTACGTGGGCGCCGGCGCCATCGCCGACGATTCCGGCT
>JBQCFB010000047.1:0-6734 GCA_051959715.1 Pseudolabrys sp. | reverse complement strand
TTGCCGAGCAGGATCCGGCGTGGCGGCTGCCGCTGTGGAAGCCTTACGAGGCGATGCTGGATTCGAAGGTCGCCGACACCAACAATGTCTCGACCGGCGGCCTGGGCGGCGCCATCACGGCGGCGCTGTTCCTGAGCAAATTCGTCGAGGCGAAATCCTGGCTGCATCTCGACCTCTTCGCATGGAACGCGACAGCCAGGCCCGGCCGTCCGGAAGGCGGCGAAATGCAGACCGCGCGCGCCCTCTACGCGATGCTGTGCAAGCGTTACGGATAATGGCCCTCGATAAACGCACCAATCCGTTCCGTCCCGACCTCGCTGCCAGCCATCTGCGCGGGCAGGTCGAAGCCGAGCACTTCGCGGAGGGCACGTTCTACGAGGTGATCGAACCGCTCGCCGACGTCCGCCGGACGCCCGCGCCCGACGCTGCGCTCGACACTCAGGCGCTCTACGGCGAGCGCGTCACCATCTACGAGATCACCGAGGAAGGCTGGGCCTGGGGCCAGCTCGACACCGACAGCTATGTCGGCTGGCTGCCTGCAAATGCGCTGGCGACGCCCGGCGCCGCGCCGACGCACAAGGTCATCGTGCCGCGCACGCTCTGCTTCCCTGGCCCGAACATCAAGCTGCCGCCGGTCGCGGCGCTGTCGATAGGCGCGACGCTCGCCGTGGCGCGGCAGGACGAGCCCTTTTCGGTCACCCACAATGGCTGGCACATTCCGGCAGGGCACATCGCGCCGCTGTCGGCGACCTACCGCGACCCCGTTGCCGTCGCCGAGATGCTGCTCGGCGCGCCGTATCTGTGGGGCGGCAAGTCGTCGCTCGGGATCGATTGCTCCGGACTGGTGCAGCTGTCGCTCCATGCCGCCGGCCTCCCCTGCCCGCGCGATAGCGACATGCAGGAGGCAGCGCTCGGCCGCGAGGTCGAGATTGGCGAGCTTGCACGCGGTGACTTGGTGTTCTGGAAGGGTCACGTCGCTATTGCCCGTGACGCCCGGACCCTGGTGCACGCCAACGCTTTTCATATGATGGTAGCGACGGAGCCGACCGCCGACGCTGTTGCACGCATCGCCGCGGCGGGACATAAGGTCAGCGCCGTCAAGCGGCTCCAAGCGTAACAGACCTGCCGGAGGACGAAGGCATGAGCACGCCTTGCATCATCACCGTGGCGATCACCGGATCGGTGCCGACCAAGAAGGACAATCCGGCCGTGCCAATCACGGTCGCGGAGCAGGTTGAGTCGACGCACGCCTCGTTCGAGGCCGGCGCCTCGCTCGCGCACTGCCACGTGCGCAACGATGACGGCACCACGACCTCCGATCCGGAACGCTTCGGTCGCCTCGTCGAGGGCCTGAAGAAGCACTGCCCCGGCATGATCATCCAGCTTTCGACCGGCGGCCGCTCCGGCAATGGCCGCGAGCGCGGCGGCATGCTGCCGCTCCAGCCTGATATGGCCTCGCTCTCGACCGGCTCCTGCAACTTCCCCACGCGCGTCTATGAGAACTCGCCCGAGCTCGTCGACTGGCTCGCCGCCGAGATGATCAAGAACAACGTGAAGCCGGAGATCGAAGCCTTCGACCTGTCGATGATCTGGCAGGCAGTGAAGATGGAGAAGGAAGGCAAGATCAAGGGGCCGCTGCACGTGCAGTTCGTCATGGGCGTGAAGAACGCCATGCCGGTCGACAGAGCGACGTTCGATTTCTACGTCGCGACGCTCAAGCGCCTCGCGCCCGACGCCACCTGGACCGGCGCCGGCATCGGCAAGGGCCAGCTCGAATTGAACCGCTGGTCGCTGGAAGCCGGTGGCCATTGCCGCACCGGCCTCGAGGACAACATCCGCTGGGATGCGAGCGGCAAGCTCGCGCCATCGAACGCGGCTTTGGTCAAGCGCGTCGCCGACCTGTGCGCCGAATATGGCCGCCGCCCGGCGACGACCGCCGAGGCGCGAAAGCTGCTGAAGCTGGCGGCTTGATTTATTTTGTCATTCCGGGTTCGCGCCTTCGGCGCGCCCCGGAATGACAGAGTCTACTCGCAGATCACCGCGCCACACTTCTCGACCGACGCGACGATCTGCGCCATCGACTTCGGCCCGGGATAGCCGACCAGCACCACGCCCTTGATGACGAAGCCGGGCGTCGCTTCGATCGCCAGCGCATCGCCGAGCTTCAGGTGCGCCTTCATGACGTCGGCAAGCTTGTCGTCGTTGGCGGCCTCCAACACCTTCTTCTGGTCGAGGCCGATCGCCTTTGCCGCCGCGAGCGCCTTCGCGCCGTCAACGACGCCGCGATCCTGGTCGAGCATCCGGTGGAATTTATAGAAATTCGCCGCCGAAGTGAGCTTCGCGACGGCAAGTTCGACGCGCGTGCCCTGGATCGAGGGAATGCCGAGCACCGGGAACGGCACCAGCACCAACCGCAGTTCCTTGTTGCTCCGCATGAGCGCGTCGATGTCTCCGGAGGCAGCGCGGCAGAACGGGCAGTTGACGTCGTAGAACTCGACGAGCGTCACGTCACCCTTTGGGTTGCCGGCGACGATGATACCGGGCGCCGTCTCGATCAGGCTCTCGATCTCGACCGGCACGCGATGATTGGCGATGGTCTCGCCGTCATCGGCCTTGATCGGGTAATAGCCTTCGTCCGCCTGGGCGGCGAATGACATGGCAAGGAGGCCGGCAACGGCGAGAATGCGGGCAAAGGCTGACATGGCGGCTCGCTGATGGGAGGTCGCGCCCCTCATGGCGGGCAGCGCGATAAAGCACGAATCACGAATGAGTGAGCCATCAGCCGCGCAGCAGCGCCTGGAGGCTGGCGCGGTTGAGCGCGAGCCATTGCAGCGCCAGGAGCGCCGGGCCGTTGCGAATCGTGTTGCGTGCCAGCGACTCGAGCGCGGCGTCGATCGGCACGCGCAGGGTGTGGATCATCTCGCCGCCCATTTCGGTCCGTTCCGGCACACGGGATGCGTCGATGGCGGCCAGGAAGACCGTGACCTCCTCGTCGGTGAGACCGGGCGTGGTGAAATAACTGAACAGCTCGGCGATGGCCGTCGGTTCGACGCCGATCTCCTCCGCGCATTCCCGCTTCGCCGTTGCGGCAAGCGCCTCGCCCGGCTCGACGCGTCCGGCGACGACCTCGACGAGGTCGCCCTTGCCGTTGCCGAGATGCGCCGGCAGGCGGAACTGGCGGATGAGCACGATCTCGTCGCGTGCGAGATCGACCGGCAACACGGCGACCACCTTGCCGCCGTCGATCATGTCGCGCGTCTGCACGCGGTGTCCGCCGTCCTCGCCGGTGAGCGAAAGGCGATAGCGGCGGTAGTCGCGAAACCCTTTCGCAAGCAGCTCGGGCTTTTCGACGGTCACGTCCGCGGCGCGGTCGGCGATCTCGTCCATGACTTGGCCTCCGCTAATAGCCGCGCTTCCGGTCGACGAGGCTCTCGAGCGGCTCCCCGCGTTCGAGCCGCGCGATCTGCCGCATGACCTGCGCCGCGAGAAGCTCGGGGAGAATGTCGCCGGCATTGTGCGGCGTGACGGTGACCTTCGGATGTGCCCACATGGGGCTGTCGGACGGCAGCGGCTCCTGCGGGAAGACGTCGAGCGTGGCGCCAGCCAGCGTGCCGTCGTCGAGCGCCGCGAGGATGTCGGCGTCGATCTGCAGCGGCCCGCGGCCGGCATTGATGAGATAGGCGCCACCGGCGGCGCCGTCACGCCTGAGTTTCTTGAACAGGGCGCGGTTGAGGATGCCATTGGTCGCGTCGGTCAGCGGCAGCAGGCAAACCAGGATCTCGGTGCGGGCGAGAAACCGGTCGAGCCCGGCCGCGCCGTGAAACGTCTCAACGCCGTCGATGGTCTTCGCGCTCGCGCTCCAGCCGGCGACCCTGAAGCCGATGCGGGCCAGCACGCGCGCGGCCTCCGTGCCGATGACGCCGAGGCCCATGACGCCGACGTTCACCTCGCTCGCCGCCGGCTGCGGCTGCTCCTTCCACACGCGCTGGCGCTGCTGGGCCTCGTAGAGCGGCTGGCGACGGTGATAGCGCAGCGTATGCAGCACGACGTACTCGGTGACACGCATGCTGAGATCGGGATCGGCCGCGCGCACGATCGGAACGTCGGGCAGTTTCGGATCGGCGAGTAGATAATCGGCGCCGGCGCCGAGATTCACGATCAGCTTCAGGTTCGGCAGCGTCGCGAGCAGACCGTGCGGCGCGCGCCAGACGCAGGCGACTGTGATGTCTTTCGGATCTCCGATCGCATCCGGCCAGGCGCGCACGATCGCACCGGGCTGGGCGCGAAAGGCCTTCGCCCAGCCGGCCGCAAGCGCGCCATCGACCGCAACGAGGATCACGCTCATTGCGACACGACGCCGGCCGGCGCGGTCTCCAAGTTGAAGGCGGCGGCGAACAACGCGCGCGTGTAATCGGTCTTCGGCGCCTTGAACAGGTCAGCGGCGGCGCCCTCCTCGACCATCTTGCCGTGGCGGAGCACAATCAGCCGGCTCGCCAGCGCCGCGACGACGCGCAGGTCGTGCGAGATGAACATGTAGGTCAAGTCTCGCTTCTTCTGGAGGTCGCGGAGAAGATCGACCATCTGCGCCTGGATCAGCATGTCGAGCGCCGAAGTCGGCTCGTCGAGCACGATGAATGTCGGCTCCAGCACCAGCGCACGCGCGAGCGCAATACGTTGCCGCTGTCCGCCGGAGAATTCGTGCGGATAGCGATAGCGCGTCTCCGGATCGAGGCCCACTTCGGTCAGCGCCGTGATGACGCGCTGCTCGCGCTCTTCCTGCGACAAGCGCGGATGATGGACGCGCAGACCCTCCTCGACGATATCGGCGACCGACATGCGTGGGCTGAGCGAGCCGTACGGGTCCTGGAACACGATCTGCATGTCGCGGCGATAGGGCCGCATCTCCTTGAACTTCAGCCCCTGGATCGTGTGACCCATGTACACGATCGGGCCGTTCGACGAGATGAGCCGCAGGATGGCGAGGCCGAGCGTGGTCTTGCCGGAGCCGGATTCGCCGACGACGCCGAGCGTTTCGCCCTTGCGCAATTCGACCGAGATGCCGTCGACCGCCTTGATGTGGCCGACCACCTTGCGCAGCACGCCGCGCTTGATCGGGAACCAGACCTTGAGATCGTCGGTCTTGACCACGACCGGCGCCTCGGGCCGCGGCGGCGCGGGATCGGGCTTCGGCTCGGCCGCAAGCAGCGCCTTGGTGTAGGCATGCTCCGGCGCGGTGAAGACGCGTTCGACGGGCCCGGCCTCGACGATCTTACCGTGGTTCATGACGCAGACCCGGTCGGCGAGCTTGCGCACGATGCCGAGATCGTGGGTGATGAACAGCATCGACATGCCGAGGCTAACCTGCGTGTCCTTCAGGAGCTTGAGGATCTGCGCCTGCACTGTAACGTCGAGCGCGGTCGTCGGCTCGTCGGCGATCAGCAGATCTGGCTCGTTCGCCAAGGACATGGCGATCATCACGCGCTGGCGCTGGCCGCCGGAGAGCTGGTGCGGATAGGAGCCGAGCCGCCCGGCCGGATCGGGAATGCCGACCTGTTCGAGCAGTGAGAGAATGCGCGCCCGCGCCGCCTCTCCCGTCATGCCGCGATGCAGGAGCAGGACCTCGCTGAGCTGCTTTTCGATCGTGTGCAGCGGATTGAGCGAGGTCATCGGTTCCTGGAAGATGATGGTGATGTCGTTGCCGCGCACGCGCCGGATATCGCGCTCGGGCATGGTCAGCAGCTCCTGCCCTTTGAACGTGATCGAACCGGACGGGTGATGCGCCGCCGGATACGGCAGGAGCTTCATCACCGACAGCGCGGTCACCGACTTGCCCGATCCGGATTCGCCGACCAGCGCCACGGTCTCGCCCTTGCCGATGTCGAAGGAGACGCGGTCGACCGCCAGCACCTCGCGCGGCCCATGACCGAAGGCGACCGAGAGGTCGCGGACGGAGAGGAGTGGTTCGCTCATCTGAACGTCTTTCGTGGGTCGAAGGCGTCGCGCACCGCCTCGCCGATGAAGATCAGCAGCGACAGCATGATGGCGATGGAGAAGAAGCCGGTCAGGCCGAGCCACGGCGCCTGCACGTTCGCCTTGCCCTGGCTGAGCAACTCGCCGAGCGAGGGCGAGCCGGGCGGCAGGCCGAAGCCGAGGAAGTCGAGCGCCGTCAAGGTCATCACCGAGGACGACAGGATGAACGGCAGGAACGTCATCGTCGCCACCATCGCGTTCGGCAAGAGATGACGGAAGATGATGACCGCGTTCGACACGCCGAGCGCGCGCGCCGCCTGGATGTATTCGAAATTGCGGCCGCGCAGGAATTCGGCGCGCACGAGATGCACCAGCGACACCCACGAGAACAGCAGCAATATGCCGAGCAACACGAAGAAGCCCGGCACCAGCACCGAGGAGATGATCAGCAAGAGATAAAGCGACGGGATCGAGGTCCAGATCTCGATGAACCGCTGGAACAGGAGATCGGTCCAGCCGCCGAAATACCCCTGCACCGCGCCGGCGGCGACGCCGATGATCGACGAAACAATGGTGAGGCACAGGCCGAACAGCACCGAGATGCGGAAGCCATAGATCAGTCGCGCCAAGACGTCTCGGCCGCCATCGTCGGTGCCGAGCCAGTTGTATTCGAGCGAGCCGCATTTGGCGAAGTTATGCTCCGCCGCCCACTGGCAATCCGCCTGCGTCAGCATCCAGGTCGGCTTGGACGGGAACGGCGACGG
>JBQCFB010000046.1:0-2185 GCA_051959715.1 Pseudolabrys sp. | reverse complement strand
GATGCCGTTGTTGGGATCGGCGATCCAGTAACGCAGGCTGAAGTCGAGCGACGACTCGCCGAACGCCTCGAACCAGCACACCGGTTCCGGATCGCTCATCACGCGCGGCACGCGCAAGGCCGTCTCGACCGCCACCTTGCGAACGTGATGCGGATCGCTGTCGTAGGACACGCCAAAGCGTGAAATCAGCATCATCCGGTTGTTCGAATACGACCAGTTGATGACGTGCTGCGTGACGAAGTCCTCGTTCGGCACCAGGATCTCGCGGCCGTCGCGCGTGTCGACCGAGGTGTAGCGCGCGCCCATGTTCGTCACCCAGCCGAACTGATCGCCGACCGTGATGATGTCGCCGGGTTTGATCGACTTGTCAGCGAGCAGGATGATGCCGCTGACGAGGTTCGACACGATCTTCTGGAGGCCGAAGCCGATGCCGACGCCGATCGCGCCGGAGAAGAAGGCCAGCGCCGAGAGGTCGATGCCGACCGTCGACAGCGTGATCAGGATGGCGAAGGTGATGAGCAGGAGCCGCGACACCTTGCCGATCAGCACCTGGATCGACGGCGTCAGCTCGGCCGTGCTGCGCACGCGTTTGTCGAGGAAATCGCCGGCCGCGCTCGCTGCCCAGAGCGCGAGCATGAGCAGCGCCGCCGTCTTGATGACGAGGAGCGGCGAAATGCGCAGGCCGCCGAGCACCACGGCGACGGAATCGAGCGCCGCCATGGTCGGCTGAAGCAGGCCGAGAATGCTGAGCGCGGCGATGGTCCAGGCGGCGATTGCGATCAGCCGGTAGACGAACTGGTTGCGGATCAGGCCCGCCAGCATCGCGATCACGAACCAGGCGATGGCGAGGCGGGAGGCGACGGCGAGGAGATATGACCGGCTCGGCCAGGTCAGTTGCAGCATCGCCCCGTGCATCACGGCGATAACGAGCACGAAGACCAGCGTGCCGATATTGGCGACCAGCAGCCGGCAGAATGTCCGCAACAGCGGCGGCCAGCCCATCGTCAGGCCGGTGACGTCGATCCGTCGCTTGGCGATGTTGCCGGCGGCGGCCGCGATCGCAGCGGCAATACCGATCTCGGCAACCTGGAGCGCCAGCCAGATCGAAAACAGGTCGTTGGCAAGCGCCTTCAGGGTCTCCCTGACGGCGCCGAGCTCAGGCTGAATGCTCGAATCCACGGCCCCCTCCGAACCCCCTCTTTGAAACTGCCCGCAAGATTGGCCAAGATCAAGCGCGCGACCGCACCCGGCAACAGGCCGACGCGCGGGCCGCAGGGGGAACGTCCATGTACGACCGGAACTTGTCCGAAGAGCTGCGCATGATGCGCCAGAGCTGCCGCGAATTCGTCGATGCGGTGGTGCTGCCTTTCATCAAGGAAAACTGGAAGCTCGAATGGTCGATGGTGCCGGAGGAGCGGCTGCCGGTGCACATTCTGGAGGAGGCGGACAAGATCGGCATCCGCACGCTCGGCGTGCCGGAAGAGTACGGCGGCATCGAGCTGGAGAAGGGCACGGAGGTGAAGACCTTCGCCGTCATCTCCGAGGAGATCGCGCGCGGCGATTCGGGGCTGGCCGACAAGCTGGTGCAGAACTGGAAGGTGTCGGTGCTGCTCCGCCAGCTCGCGCCCAAGCACCTCCAGGAGAAATGGTTCAAGCGCCTCGTCGCCGAACCGAAGTTCCTGATGGCGCACTGCCTGACCGAGCCGCGCGGCGCCTCCGACCGCTGGCTGCCCTACAACGTGCCGGAAGCGGCGAAGCAGACCAAGGCCGCCAAGGTCGACGGCGGCTGGGTCATCAACGGCCGCAAGCAGTTCATCTCGAACGGCTACGACGCCTCGCTCTACGTCGTCTACGCCAACACCAACACCAAGGTCGGCATGCTGCAGGGCACGTCGTCATTCCTGGTGCCGCGCGAGACAAAGGGCTTCACCGTCGCGCGCTGCAACGAAACGCTCGGCTGCCGCTTCATGAACAACGGCGAGATGGCGTTCGAGGACATGTTCGTGCCCGACGACCATCTGCTGGTGAAGGACTCGGCGCTCGGCTCCGCCGGCATCTATTTCCGTCCGGGCAAGATCATCCAGGCGGCGAAGAACCTCGGCGTCGGCGTCCGCGCCTTCGAGGCGACCGCGGACTACGTGCAGAACTACGTGCAGGGCGGCCGCATCCTGATCAAGCATCAGGC
>JBQCFB010000045.1:0-3431 GCA_051959715.1 Pseudolabrys sp. | reverse complement strand
GGTGATGCCCATGACCTTGTGGTCGTAGCCGGCCGAGCCGCCCGACGCGAAGGCGTCGCCGAGCCAGTAGCCGTGCTCGATGGCGAGCCCGTTGGCGATGTCGGAGAAGGTGGCGGTGCCCTTGTCGGCGGCGACGACGAGGTAGGGATCGTCGCCCTCGTGGCGCACGACGTTCTCCGGTTTCACCAGCGTGCCGTCGGCCGCGAAATTGTCGGTGATGTCCAGGAGCGTCGAGATGAACAGCTTGTAGGTGGCGATGCCTTCGGCCTGGAACTGCTCGCGGGTCGGGTTCTTCGGCATCAGCTTCGGCACGAAGCCGCCCTTGGCGCCGACGGGGACGATGACGGCGTTCTTGACCTGCTGCGCCTTGACGAGACCGAGGATCTCGGTGCGGAAATCTTGCGGCCGGTCAGACCAGCGGATGCCGCCGCGCGCCACCTTGCCGAAGCGCAGGTGTACGCCTTCCACGCGCGGCGAATAGACGAAGATCTCGTAGAGCGGCCGCGGCAGCGGCAGTTCGGTGAGCTTGCGGCTCTCGAACTTGACGGCGATCTGCGCCTTCGGCTGGCCGTCCTTGTCCGTCTGGTAGAAGTTGGTGCGGATCGCCGACTGCACCGCGTTGACGAACAGGCGCAAGATGCGGTCCTCGTCGAGGCTGTCGACCTTCTCCAATTCGGCGTCGATGCGCTTGGCGATCTCGTCCTGCTTTGCATCGCGGCCGTCGTCGCCGCGCGGGTCGAAGCGCGCGTGGAACAGCGCCACGATGTCGGCGGCGATGGCGAAGTGCTTCACCAAAGTCGCCCACATGTAGTCCTGCGAGTAGGGCACGCGCGCCTGCCGCAGGAAGCGCGAGAGGGTGCGGATCAGCGCGACGTCGCGCCAGCCGAGCCCGCCGATCAGGGTGAGCGCGTTGTAACCGTCGTTCTCGGCCTGGCCGCGCATCACCATCAGGAACGCGGCTTCCAGCCGCGCCTTGCCGGCGTCGAGCGCGATGGCCTGGCCGTCGCGGCGCTCCAGCAGCATGTCGTGGAACCAGGCGCCGGCGTGGCCCTCGGGCTGGATGTGATAGGTGCGTTCGTCGACGACGCGGAAGCCCATGTTCTCCAGCACCGGGACACGGTCGGAGAGCGGCAGCGGCTCCTTGTGGCTCCATACTTTCAGGCCGACGGCGCGCTGCTCTTCCTCGAGGCGGTGATGGAAGTCGACGCCGAGCGGGCGTTCGTCGCTCAGCGCGTCGATGACGCGAATGTCGCCGGCGGCAATGGTCGGCGAGTAGACGTCGCGGAAGCCGGCGGAGAACGCGTCCTGATAGCGATTGAAGATGTCGCGGGTCTTGTCCGCCGGATGGACGAGCGACAGCGCTTCGGCGAGCCCATCGGTCCAGGTGCGGACGATGTTGCCGACCTCCGCCTCCAGCTTGCCGCGCGGGATTTCGACCGGCGCACCGCCGGAGCGGCCGATGATGAAATGCACGCGCACCAGCGGCCCTTCCGGGAAGAACGGATAGTAAGCGGAGACGCGGCCGACGAAGATCGATGCGAGGTAGTCGCCGATCCGGGAGCGGATGTCGCTGTCGTAGCGTTCGCGCGGCACGTAGACGAGCACCGAGACGAAGCGGTCGAAGCGGTCGCGCCGCGGCAGCACGCGCACCCGCGGCCGCTCGTCGAGCTGCAATATGGCAATGGCGTTCTGGTAGAGCGTCTCCTCGTCGACCTGGAACAGCTCGTCGCGCGGATAGTGCTCGAGCACGTTCGCCATCGCCTTGCCCGAATGGCTGCCGGGGTCGAAGCCGGCGCGCGCCTCGGCCGCGGCGAGCTTGCGCCGCAGATAGGGGATGCCGTGCGCGGCGCGCGTATAGGCGGTGGAGGTGAACAGGCCGACGATGCGCTGCTCGCCGAGCAGGTTTCCAGACGCGTCGAAATGCTTGATGCCGATATAGTCGAGATAGACGCGCCGATGCACGCGCGCGTGGATGTTCGCCTTGGCGATGATGAGCGGGCGCGGTTCTTTCAGGAACGCCATGATCTCCGGCGTCATTTCGAGCAGTTCGGTGCCGCGCCGCAGGACGCGCAGTTCGCGCTGGCGCATGATGCCGAGCGCGCTGTCGAAGTCGGGCTTGAGCTCGTCGTTCTCGAGCGTGTAGTTGCGCACGCCGAGGAAGGTGAAATTGTCGGCGAGCAGCCATTGCAGGAACTGGATCGCCTCGGCGAGCTCGTCGACCGGCAGCGGCGGCGGATTGTTCTTCATGTCCGCGACGATGTCGTTGACGCGATCGAGCATCGGCCGCCAGTCGGTCACCGCGAGCCGCACCTCGGCGAGGATGCCTTCGAGCGATTTCGTCAGATCGGCGCAGGCCGCCTCGTCGACGAGGCCGTCGACGTGCAAATGAATGAAGCTCTCGCGCGCGGCGGCGCCGGGCCCGCCGACCGAGGCGAGCTGCGCGCCGCGGCGTTCGACGCCAAGCACCGGATGCGCGACGAGCCGCACCGCGATCCGCCGCTCGGATAATTCGCCCATGACCGAGTCGAGCAGGAACGGCATGTCGTCATTGACGATCTCGACGACGCCGACCGACCGCCGGTCCCTGGACTCCTTGAGGTCGACGGTGGCGCAGCGGATCTTCGGTGTGCCCGGGTCGCGCTCCTTGAGCAGGCCGTAGGCCCGCGCCGCCAGCATTGCGAGGTCGCCGGGGCCGTAGTGCCGCAAATCCTCCGGCACGGTGCGGCCGTAAAGCTGCGCGGCAAAGGACGCCGGGATCTGCGGATCGATCGATGTCAGGGCCGCGGCGGTCTGTTCGAGCAGCGCCTGGGCAGCGCCGTCGTCGTCGCGCGCGGTGGTGTCGGCAGCCATGGGAGACCTCGCGCTGGTGCGGAGAATCGGTCGAGGCAAGTCGGGAGTGTTCACAATCTGCGGGCAGCCGTCGAGAGGAAGACACGCGACCTTGACCGTCCGATGACCGCGGCCGCCGAAGGTCGCGGTCACGTCGCAAACTGTTGATGCGGCGGGCCTATTCGGTCCGGCGCGCGCGATTTACGCGGACCCGGAAAGATGCGACCTTCGCGGCCCGGCAAGAACAGTGGGCAAACGACATGGCCAAGGGCACGGCAGCACTGAAGAAAGCGTCCGAGACGAAGCGCGAAGCGGCCAAGCCGGTCCAGACAAAGTCCGCGGTGCCGGACGATCAGCCGATCATTGCGCTCGACCTCGGCCCGGCCAAGCTGTCGCCTGCCATGCAGGGCTATTTCCAGAAGTGCCAGGAGAAGCTCGGCTTCGTGCCGAACGTGCTCGTGGCCTATGCCTTCGATTCAGCGAAGCTCGAGGCCTTCGCCGCCATGTACAACGACCTCATGCTGGCGCCGAGCGGGCTGTCCAAGCTCGAGCGCGAGATGATCGCGGTGGCGGTGTCGTCGCAGAACCGCTGCTACTACTGC
>JBQCFB010000044.1:0-5960 GCA_051959715.1 Pseudolabrys sp. | reverse complement strand
CTTGGCGAGGTCCATCGTGACGACGCGCTGCGCGACGCCGATCTGGATGGCGGCAAGCCCGATGCCCGGTGCGGCGTACATGGTCTCGAACATGTCGTCGACCAGGGCGCGGAGCCCGGCGTCGATGTCCTTCACCGGTTCGGATGTGAGCCGCAGGCGGGGGTCGGGAATGATGACGATGTCGCGGAGAGCCATGCGCGCGATGTAAGGGCTTGCGGGCAGGCGGTCAATGGAACCGGAAACCCTCGCAAAACGGCCCTTGAGCGCGGCGCGCGCCGGCCCTACCGTTCGCCGTTCGTTCACTCAAGGCCGAATCGCGGTAGACAGGCCCCATGGCTGAAACATCCCTTCTCATCGGGCTCGGCATCCTGCTGGTCCTCGGGCTCGCCGCGGTCATCGCCCTCCTCCTGCGGCCGCGTGCGCCGGTCGCCGATCCGGCGGCCGAGCAACGCCTTGTCGCGCTGAACTCCCGCCTCGACGGAATGGCCGCCTGGCTCCAGAGCGCGCACGGCCAGTTGCAGCAGACGATGCAGGCTTCGCAGGGCCAGTTCCAGCAGACCGTGAACCAGCGGCTCGACGCGGTCACCGCGCGGCTCGGCGAGAGCCTCACCGCCTCGACCGCCACCACGGCCGAGCACCTGCAAAATCTCACCGCGCGGCTGGCGGTCATCGATAGCGCGCAGAAGAACATCACCGAGCTCGCCAGCCAGGTGACGTCGCATGTCGGCTCGCTCAACAATATCCTCGCCAACAAGCAGACGCGCGGCGCCTTCGGCCAGGGCCAGCTCGAGGCGATCGTTTCCGACCTGCTGCCGAAGGGCGCCTACGAATTCCAGCACACGCTGTCGAACAAGATGCGGCCGGACTGCGTGATCTTCGTGCCGCAGTCGGGCCATCTCATCATCGACGCCAAGTTTCCGCTCGAGGCGATGACGGCGTGGCGCGACTGCACGACCGACGACGAGCGCAAGGCCGCGGTGCAGCGCGTGAGGACCGACATCGCCAAGCACATCGCCGACATCGCCGACAAGTACCTGATCCCCGGCGAGACGCAGGACGTGGCGCTGATGTTCATCCCGTCGGAGTCGATGTACGCCGACATCTACGAGAGCTTCGACGACATCGTGCAGCGCGCCCGCCGCGCCCGCGTGATGATCGTGTCGCCGAACATGGCGGTGCTGGCGATCCAGCTCGTGCGGCAGATGCGCAAGGACGCGCAGATGCGCGAGGCGGTCGACCAGATCCGCTTCGAGATCGGCCACATGATGAAGGACGTCGGCCTGCTCGGCGAGCGCGTGCGCAAGCTTCAGGGGCATTTCGGCCAGACGACGAAGGACATGGACGACATCCTCACTTCGACCGGCCGCATCGAGAAGCGCGCAGGCCGCATCGAAGGCCTCGACTTCGAGGGCGAGGCTGCGGCGACGATCGCCGCCGTGCCGAAGCTCGGGGCGGCGGAATAGCGCATGGACGCGACGCCCGATACGGCATCGCCGGCGAAGCCCACCTTCCTCGAAGCCGCCGCGGTCTATCTCAAGCCGCGCGTGCTGATCGTCCTCTTCCTCGGCTTCTCGTCCGGCCTGCCGCTGGCGCTGTCCGGCTCGACATTGCTGTTCTGGGCGGCGGAGGTCGGCGTCAATCTCAAGACCATCGGCCTGTTTGCGCTGGTCGGCACGCCCTACACCCTCAAGTTCCTGTGGGCGCCGCTCGTCGACGCGCTCGACGTGCCGGTGCTGTCCCGCTGGCTCGGCCGGCGGCGCGCCTGGCTCATCCTGACGCAGCTATTGCTGATCGCGGCGATCCTGTTCCTCGGCGTCAACGATCCGGCGACCGCGCCGGGCGTCGTCGCGCTCGGCGCGCTGATGGTCGCGGCCGTCTCGGCGACGCAGGACATCGTCGTCGACGCCTTCCGCATCGAGAGCCTCGATGAGAGCGAGCAGGCGGCCGGCATGGCCTCCTATGTCGCCGCCTATCGCGTCGGCATGCTCGCCTCGAGCGCCGGCGCGCTCTACGTCGTCACCGGCTTCCAGACGCTCGGCTTCTCGAAGTCGGGCGCCTGGAGCGCCGGCTATGCGGCGATGGCCGTGCTGGTCGTCATCGGCATGCTGACGACCCTGATCGCCACCGAGCCGGAGAAGTCGGCGGCCGCCGAGGCGTCACATGCGCGCGAGACGCCGCTGGCGCGACTGAAGCGAACGGTCTCCGGCGCGTTCTTCGACTTCTTCGCCCATGACGGCTTCGCCGTGTCGCTCATGGTGCTGGTGTTCGTGGTGATCTTCAAGTTCACCGATGCGCTCGCCGGCGTGATGACCGGGCCCTTCGCCGTCGATCTCGGCTTCACGCGGACCGACTACGCCAACATCGTCAAGGGTCTCGGCCTTATCGCGCTGCTCGCCGGCGGGTTTGCCGGTGGCTACATCGCACGCGCGCTGCCGCTCGCCACGAGCCTGCTGATCGGCGGCATCCTGCAATCGATCGCCAATCTCGCCTTCTCCTATCTGGCGATCCGCGGGCATGATCTCCTGTGGCTCAGCATCGCCATCACGGTCGAGAACTTCACCAGCGCGATCGGCACGGTGATGTTCGTTGCCTACCTGTCGGCGCTCTGCCGCAACCCGCTGCACACGGCGACGCAATACGCCCTGTTGACCGCGCTGTCGGCCGTCGGCCGCACCTATCTGTCGGCCGCGGCCGGCTACATTGCGGCGGCGACCGGATGGGCGTGGTTCTTCATCATCTGCGTTCTGGCCGGCCTGCCGAGCCTGCTCCTGCTGTGGTGGCTGCACACGCAGGGGCATTTCCAGACGCTGGCGCCGAAGCGGTCATAGAGCCGCCGCAGTTCCCTCAGGAACGATCGCACCGACCTGACGTTGGTCGGGCAGCAGACAATGGAGGTGCACATGCGCACGCGCATCACGCTCGCCATCGGCCTTTGCGCACTGGCCGCCGGCTGGTCCGCCGCCGCGAATGCGGAATATTTCAACCGCTATCAGAGCGGCGACTGGACCAACGCCGAATATGACGGCGGCGGCTGCCATTACTTCTATTCGATGAATCGCGTGACCGGCGAAAGCCACGTCAATCGCGACGGAAACTGCGCGAACATCGTGATCGGCCCGGGCGGACAGCCGATGCCGGCAATGCCGATGGCGCAGGTGGTGCGGCCGCTGCCGCCGCTGCACTGACCGCGCTTAGAACAGCGTGCGCTGCTTGATGGCGGCGGCGAGCGTGCCTTCGTCGAGATAATCGAGTTCGCCGCCGACCGGTACACCGTGCGCGAGGCGCGTCACCTTGACTCCGGCCTCCTGCAGCAATTCGGTGATGTAGTGCGCGGTCGTCTGGCCGTCGACCGTGGCATTGAGCGCGAGGATGATTTCCTTCACCGCGCCGTCATGCGCGCGCGAGACGAGCGCATCGATCGACAGATCCTGCGGGCCGACTCCGTCGAGCGGAGACAGGGTGCCGCCGAGCACGTGATAGCGGCCGTTGACCGCGTGCGCGCGCTCCAGCGCCCAGAGGTCGGCGACGTCGGCGACGACGACGATGATCGCCGGATCGCGGCGCTGGTCAGTGCACACCGTGCACGGGTTCTGCGTGTCGATATTGCCGCAGGTCTTGCAGACCTCGATCTTCTCCATCGCCGTCTCGAGGGCGGCGGTGAGCGGCGCCATCAACGCCTCACGCTTCTTGATGAGGTGCAGCGCGGCGCGGCGCGCCGAGCGGGGCCCAAGTCCCGGCAGGCGTGCGAGCAGCTGGATCAGGCGCTCGATCTCGGGTCCGGCGACGGCGGAAGGCATAGCCCTACTTCGTCATGCCCGGCCTTGTGCCGGGCATCCACGTCTTGAGAGAAGAATACGTGAAGGCGTGGATGGCCGGGACAAGCCCGGCCATGACGGCCGAGAGACCTGCGGACGCACGCATCAGCCGATCCCCAGGCCCGGCGGCAGCGACAGGCCGCCGGTGACGGACTGCATCTTGTCCTGCATCACGGCTTCGGCGCGCTTGCGCGCATCGGCATGCGCGGCGATGAGCAGGTCCTCGACGATCTCGGCCTCGCCCGGCTTCATCATCGAGTCGTCGATCTTCACGGCCTTGAGGTCGCCCTTGGCGGTGAGCGTGACGGTGACCATGCCGCCGCCGGCGGTGCCCTCGACGGTGATGGTGTCGAGCTCGGCCTGAAGCGCCTGCATTTTCGACTGAAGCTGCGCCGCCTGCTTCATCATGCCCATGAAATCCATGAAGATTCCTTTCTGCGCATCATTTTATCCGAAAACCGGTTCCCACTTTTCGGGATGATGCGCTAGTCCTCTTCTTCCGGGCCGGCATCGGCGGCCGGCTCTTCCGGCGCGGCCTGCGTGACGCTCACGACCTTCGCGCCGGGGAAGCGGTTGAGCACCGCCTGCACCAGCGGATCGGTCTGCACGCCGCGCTCGAGTTCCGCCTTCTGCGCCTCCGCCTGACTGCGGAGGCTCGGCAGGCCCTCTTCCTTCGAGACAACGACGATCCAGCGCTTTCCGGTCCATTCGCCGAGCTTGCGCTGAAGATCGTGCACGAGCGTCTTGGCGGCCGAGGCCTCCAGCGCGATTTCAAGCTGTCCGTCCTCGCAGCGCACGAGGCGCACGTCGCGCTCGAGCGCGAGCTTCATGCCGATGTCGCGCTTCTCCGCGGCCAGCGCCACGACGGCGTCGAACGTCGAGATGGCGAGCGTCGGCGCGGCATTGCTCGACGCCACGGGGTCGTCGGCCGGACGCGGCGATACTGCCGCCGATGTGCGCGCGCCACCGCGCGCGAAGCTTTGCGGCGCCGAAGCCGGCACGCCACCGCCATTGGTCGACGGCCGCACCGGCGCATCGCCGCCGCCATCGCCCAGAGAACGCACGACCTCGTCCGGCGTCGGCAGGTCGGCGGCATAGGCGATGCGCACCAGCACCATCTCCGCCGCGGCGACCGGCCGCGCGGAGGCCTGCACCTCGGCAATGCCCTTCATCAGCATCTGCCAGGTACGCGACAGGATGCGCATGGACAGCTTGGTGGCGAAGTCGCGTCCGCGCGTGCGCTCGGCTTCCGACAGCGAGACGTCGTCGGCGACGGCGGGAATGACCTTCACGCGCGTCACGAAATGCGTGAACTCGGCGAGATCGGACAGCACGACCGCCGGATCGGCGCCGATATCGTATTGCGCGCGCAGCTCGCCCAGCGCCGTGGCGATGTCGCCCTTCATCAGGTGTTCGAACAGGTCAACGATGCGGACGCGGTCGGCGAGGCCGAGCATCTGGCGCACGTCCTCGGCGCGCACGGCACCGGCGGCGTGGGCGATGGCCTGGTCGAGCAGCGAGAGACTGTCGCGCACCGAGCCTTCCGACGCGCGCGCGATCAGGGCGAGCGCGGCGTCTTCGATCTCGACATTCTCCTTGGCGGCAATACCGGCAAGATGATTGACCAGCACCGCGGTCTCGACGCGGCGCAGGTCGAAGCGCTGGCAGCGCGACAGCACGGTGACCGGCACCTTGCCGATCTCGGTGGTGGCGAAGATGAACTTGGCGTGCGGCGGCGGCTCTTCCAGAGTCTTCAGCAGCGCGTTGAACGCCGCCGTCGACAGCATGTGCACTTCGTCGAGGATATAGACCTTGTAACGCGCCGAGACCGGCGCGTAGCGCACGGCGTCGTTGATCTGGCGCACGTCCTCGACCGAATTGTGCGAGGCCGCATCCATCTCGAGCACGTCGATGTGGCGGCTTTCGATGATCGCCTGGCAGTGCACGCCCATCACCGGCATGTGGATGGTGGGGCCGGTGACGGAGCCGTCGGGCAATTCGTAGTTGAGCGCGCGGGCGAGGATGCGGGCGGTGGTCGTCTTGCCGACGCCGCGCACGCCGGTGAGGATCCAGGCCTGCGGGATGCGGCCGGTGTCGAAGGCGTTGGAGATGGTGCGGACCATCGGCTCCTGGCCGATCAGGTCC
>JBQCFB010000043.1:0-3695 GCA_051959715.1 Pseudolabrys sp. | reverse complement strand
TGGTCGGGGCGGCGGGATTCGAACCCACGACCTCTTGTCCCCCAGACAAGCGCGCTAACCGGGCTGCGCCACGCCCCGACCGGAACGGCGCGGACTATAGGGATGGGCCCCCTGCTTCGCAACTGCCGCAGTCCGCGCGTCAGCGGCCGTAATTCCCCTGTTCGATCATCGCATTCCGGTCTCAACCGCGCCCCAATAAGACCCCGCCAGCGGACCCGTGGCGCAGGAACGCGGCCCGGCACCGGACGTTCGCCTTTCGGACCAGCGGGGGTGTCTTCGGAGCCCCCGCGGCATTCGGAAGGAGGACGATCATGACGCATACGATTCGATTGGCCGCGCTCGCCGGCGCCCTGCTCGCGGGAACGGCGGCGGCCAGCGCGCAGACGGTGTACACGACCGACCCCGATTACATCGCGCCGCCCGTCGCCGTCGCACCGGCTCCGACCTACGTCGCGCCAGCCTATGTCGCGCCCGCGCCGGGCGTGGTGGTCGAGGACGAAGGCGCCCCGGTCATCGAGCAGCGCATCGTGACGCCGGCGCCGCGCGTCGAGACCGAGACGATCGTGCAGCCCGCGCCCGAGCGCCGCGTCATTCACCGCGCGCCGCTGACGCAGGTGCGGTTGACGACGCGTCAGCGCCACGACGTGCTACGCACGATCCGCGTCGAGCGCCCGTCGCGGACGGTGACCGAGCGCGTCGACTACCGTGTCGGCGCGGCGCTGCCGGCCTCGGTGCCGGTCTACGCCATGCCGCAGCAGGTGATCTACGAAGCGCCGGCGCTGCGCGGCTACGAGTACACGATGGTCGGCGACCGCATGCTCGTGGTCGACCCGGCGTCAAGCACAGTGGTCGACGAACTCTACTGACCTGATACGAGGCAACCGGACGGGCCCGTCGCGCACACCGGCGGGCCCGTACGCATGTCAGTCCGGCGTGAGCAGCGACACGCCGAGCTTGGCGCGCCGCCGCAGCCAGGCCGTGGCGCGATATTTCGGATCATGCGTCACCGCCTGCATGCCGTCGAGCACGCCGAGCACGCGCGCCGGTCCAAGCATGTCGCCGAGCGCCAGAGGCCCCTTCGGATAGTTCAGCCCGAGTTCGACGGCGATATCGATGTCGGCGGGCGTGGCGATGCGCAATTCGGCGATGCGCGTGCCGACATTGACGATCATGGCCAGGAGCCGCTGCACGACGAAGCCGGCGCTGTCATTGATGACGGTCACCGGCACGCCGTCGCCGAGCGCCGCCACGGCGGCGGCGAGCGCATCCGGCGCGGTGAGCGGGTTCTTCATCACCGTGCGGCGGCCGGCGAAACGGCCGAGCATGTCGACGGCGACCGCGCGCTTCGGATCGAGCCCGAGCCGCACCGCGGCGCCGGTCGCGTCCTCGCCGAGCGGCGTCACGAAGCACAGCACGCCGTTCGACGGCGCGCCGCCGAGCGTCACGGCCACGCCCGCTTTGTCGAGCCATTGCGCGAGCTCCGGCCCGCCCTCCTCGTCGGCGATCCAGGCCTCGGACGGCCTCGCCGCCCCCGCGACGTCGATCGTCGGCGGCGGCGCGGCCGGCGGGCCGTCGTAATTGTAGAAACCCTGCTTGCTCTTGCGCCCGAGCAGGCCGCCGGCAACGCGCGTCGTCATCTGCGCCGACGGCTGGTACATCGGCTCGCCGAAATACTGGTTGTAGATGCTGACCATCACCGCGTGCGTGACGTCGCCGCCGACGAGGTCGAGCAGTTCGAACGGCCCCATGCGGAAGCCGGCCGCCTCCTTCATCAGGAGGTCGACCTCGCGCGGCGAGGCGATGCCCTGCGAGACGATGCGCAGCGCCTCCGGCCCGTAGGCGCGGCCGGCATGATTGACGACGAAGCCCGGCGTGTCGGTCGCCACCACCGGATGTTTGCCGATGCGGCGCACGAACTGCGTCAGCGTCTCGACAAGCTTGGGATCGGTGCGCATCCCGCCGATCACCTCGACGAGCCGCATCAAGGGCGGCGGATTGAAGAAGTGCAGCCCGGCGACGCGCTCCGGCCGTTCGCAGCCGGCGGCGATCTCGGTCACCGACAGCGACGAGGTGTTGGTCGCAAGCACGGCATCGGGCGCGATGCGCTTCTCCATCTCGCGGAAGAGCGCCCGCTTCGGCTCGGCCAGTTCGACGATGGCCTCGATCACCAGTGAGGCTTCCGCCGCCTCGTCATAGGACTGGATCTCGACAAGGTTCGCGAGCGTGTCGCGCTTCGCCTCGGCCGTCATGCGGCCCTTGGCAACCACGCCGTCGAGCGCCTTGCCGATCGATGCAAGCGCCTCCTTGACCGCTCCGTCGCGCGTGTCGGACAGCAGCGTGCGAATGCCGGCCTGCGTGCAGACCTGCGCAATGCCGCGGCCCATCGTGCCGGCGCCGAACACCGCGACGACGAGACCGGGCGCGAGCAGCTTGTCGGTCATCACGTGTCTTCCGTCACTTGCCTTCGAATTTCGGTTTGCGCTTGTCGAGGAAGGCGCGCATGCCCTCCTTCTGGTCGGCGGTCGCGTATTGCAGGAGATACGCCTTGCGCTCGAGCATCAGCGCGGTCTCGAGCGGCGCGTTCAGCCCCTCGTTGACGATCTCCTTGATCTGCATCACCGAGATCGGCGGCATGGTCGCGATCTCCTCGGCAATCGCCAGTGCGCGCGCGAGCGCCTCACCCTTCGGCGCCATCTCGGTGGCGACGCCCATGGCGACGGCTTCCTGCGCGCCGAACATGCGGCCGGTCATCAGCAGCAGCGAGGCCCGCGAGCGGCCGACGAGCCGAGTCAGGCGCTGCGTGCCGCCGCCGCCCGGCAGGATGCCGATCTTCACTTCGGGGAGGCCGAGGCGCGCACCGTCGGCGGCGACGATCACGTCGGCGCACAGCGCGAGCTCGAGCCCGCCGCCGAGCGCAAAGCCCTCGATCGCGGCGATCACCGGCTTCGGGCATTCGGCCACGACGCGGTAATACTGCTGCACGTTCCGGACCATGATCTCGATCGGCCCCGCATCGGCCATCTCGCCAATGTCGGCGCCGGCGGCGAAGGCCTGCTCGTTTCCGGTGAGCACGATCGCCCGCACCAGAGGGTCGGCGACCGCCTTCTCCACCTCCTCGGCGATGCGCTTGCGCAGCGGCACGTTGAGCGCATTGCGCCGCTCCGGCCGGTTGAGCCTGAGGACCCTGACGGCTTCGGACGGGGTTTCGACGATGAGCAGGTCGGTCGGATCGGCCATGACGCCCCTCGATTGACGGCGGGCGATTGCTAACACGCGCATGCCGCCGGGCCAATCCGCCGTGGAACTTTCCACCGCGCGCCCGCTTGTCTCCCGCCAAGTCGAATGTGGCGGCAGAGGCGACGGATGATTGCGGCGGCCGTAGCACAGCAGGTCTCCCCGGGTCTGGCTTCGCAGCCGCGCGATGTCGGCGAAGGCTTCGCCCAGATGTGGGCGACGCTCGACCGCTGGGGAAACGACTTCGCGGCCCTGATCCCCAACCTCGTCGTCTCGGCGGTCGTCGCGCTGCTGTTCCTGCTGCTCGCCTGGATCGCGGCGGCGACCTTGCGCCACACGGTGCGCCGCGGCGGCCGTTACGACCTCGCGCACATGCTGGCGAGCCTCGCCTACTGGGCCGTCGTCTTCATCGGCTTCCTGGTCGTCATCACGATCCTGCTGCCGTCGATGCATCCGGTCGA
>JBQCFB010000042.1:0-8608 GCA_051959715.1 Pseudolabrys sp. | reverse complement strand
GTTGAGATGCTCGTCGGCGACGATGCGCACGCGCGGCCGCAGCGTGTCGTCGCCGGCCGTGAGCTTGCCGACCACCGCGCCCTGCCAGCGGATCGCGCCGTCATTGGCGAGCACGATCTGCTCGGCCGGCGCCTGCGACAGGCGCGTGGCGCGGCCCTCGATCTCGACCGACAGCACCTTCTGCGCCGCGGCGTTGAGCGCCTTGGCGTCGGTGCCGGCGCCGGAGGCGTCGGGCGCGAACATGAACCCGTCGAGGCGGCCGATGACGTGGCCTTCGACGCTGACCTCGCCGGTCTTTCCGATTTCAGTTTCCAACATCGCGTTCTCTCTGAGCCGCCGCATCAATACGCTGGTGCGGCGGTCGACGAAACGCTCCGCCAGCCGCTCGTGCAACGCATCCGAAAGTTTGTCTTCCACTCCGCGCGTGGTCGCTTGCCAATGCTCGGGGTCGGCGAGCCAATCCGGGCGGTTGGCAACGAAAGTCCAGGTCCTGACATGCGCGATCCGGTTGGAGAGGGTGTCGATGTCGCCGTCCGTCCGATCGGCCTGAGCGACCTGACGAGCGAACCAATCGGTCGGGATTTTACCCTCTCGCATCAGGAATCCATAGAGGGTCGTCACCAGTTCGGCATGGGTGGCCGGCGCGATCTTGCGATAGTCCGGAACCTGGCAGGCATCCCACAACCGCTCGACGGCGTCCTTGCCTTTCGCGAAGCCGCGCACGTCCTCGTCGCGCGCGGCATGCTCGAGCACGAGAATGTCCTCGCCAACCGGCGCGCGCGTCAGCCCCTGCTCCTGCGGCGTCATGGCGAGCGAGGCCTGCAGCGCGCCGAGCGAGGCGAAGTCGAGCGCCGAGTTGCGCCATTGCAGCATGCGCACCGGCTCGAAGACGTGGCTTTCCAGCGCCTGCACCAACTCCGGGTCGAACGGATCGCAACGGCCGGTGGTGCCGAACGTGCCGTCGCGCGTGGCGCGGCCGGCGCGGCCGGCGATCTGGCCGAGCTCGGCCGGCGTCAGCTTGCGGAACTGGTAACCGTCGAACTTGCGGTCGGCGGCGAAGGCGACGTGATCGACGTCGAGATTGAGCCCCATGCCGATCGCATCGGTGGCGACGAGGTAATCCACATCGCCGGATTGATAGAGCGCGACCTGTGCGTTCCGCGTGCGCGGGCTCAGCGCGCCGAGCACGACGGCGGCGCCGCCGCGCTGGCGGCGGATCAATTCGGCGATGGCGTAAACCTCGTCGGCCGAGAAGGCGACGATCGCCGAACGGCGCGGCAGTCTCGTGAGCTTTTTTTCGCCGGCGTAAGTGAGATTGGACAGCCGCGGGCGGCTGATGATGTGCGCGCCGGGCAACAGCTTCTCGACCATCGGCCGCATCGTCGCGGCGCCGAGGACGAGCGTCTCCTCGCGCGCGCGGCGATTGAGCATGCGGTCGGTGAAGACATGGCCGCGCTCGAAATCGGCGCCGAGCTGGATCTCGTCGATGGCGAGGAAGGCGACGTCGAGATCCTGCGGCATGGCCTCGACGGTCGAGACCCAGTAGCGCGCGGTCTGCGGCTTGATCTTCTCCTCGCCGGTGATCAGTGCGACGAGCGGCGCGCCGACGCGATCGACGACCTTGTTGTAGACCTCGCGCGCCAAAAGGCGCAGCGGCAGGCCGATCATGCCCGAGGAATGCGCGAGCATCCGCTCGATGGCGAGATGCGTCTTGCCGGTGTTGGTGGGGCCGAGGACCGCGGTGACGCCGGCGCCGCGGGCGCGCGCGGCTTTCGCCGGCTGCGGAGAGAAACTGAGGGTCATTACCGATCCAGACTGGCGTCCGGGCCCGTCTGACAGGGTCCGGCCGCTCGTGCTCCTGTATCACAATGCGACGGGAAGTGCGTCCGCAGTTAAGGTTTGGAACGGGGGCCGAACGAACCGCGCCCGAATCGCTTGAAACCGGGCAATGCGACTTCGTTCACTACGACATCTAGGAAGCGCGGGCCGGGCGTGCCACCAGCGGGGGCGGATTGCCGCGGCCGCGGGCGCTGCTCGGGCCGCAATTCGTTAAAATCGTACCGGATCGAGCGAGTGTCCCTTCACCCTCGCGCGCCGGTCGCTTTCCCGGCTGGCCGCCGCCCATGTGTCTCACAATGCAACGGCGAATGATCATCCAGTTAATGGTTCGGAACGAGTCTGGAACGAAACACGCCCGAATCGCTGACTCCGAGCCTGTATAGATTCGTTCCCGACGAGATGTGGGAATGCCGGGTCCCCACGCCACTAGATGGGGTGGCGGAGGCCCCTTAAACGGGTGCTTTGTTCCCGTCAGAGGTTAACGAAAGGGCGAGTCGGTGCGCGCCGAAAGAGTCAAGCGCCTCGGCTATTTGGCGGAGGCGCGCGTCGGCGACGGGTTGGCGACGAACTGCGTCGCCTTCATCACCACCGCTCCGACCGGTGTCGGGCCTTCGGCGCGGATCGGCACCAGGACGCGCGTGCCGGCGATGGGCGCGAACCAGACCTCGATGTCCTTGAGCTTGGCGATGTACTTGATCGCGTAGCGCGACGGGATGTAGCCGGCGATCGGCGTGAACGTGACCGAGCACACCAGCGCCGGACCGGAATAGCCCTTGTCGGCCTTGAACTGCTCAATGCGCTTGTAGGCGAGCTTGAGGTCGTAGCGCAGCCGGCCGTCATAGATGGCGAGCGTCCGCTGGCATGTCTCCGGCACCATCATGTCGCCGCCGGGCGGCGCCCGCAGCAGGCTCGCGCTCATCGGATCGATGATGCCGCGCTCGTGCAGCGGCGTGATCTTGATGCGCTCCGGATCGTCGTCGCGCGGCGGATCGACCCGCGCGTCCTTGACGTCGCCGTGGTTGATCGTGAGCCGCACTTCGTCGGACTTGTCGCGCGTGGTGATGGTCGCCGCGTAGATCGTCGTCAGCGGCACGCCGCCGCCGTTGAGCGTGCCGCGCGCCGCGGTGGTGCCGTGACCGCCGGTGAACACGCGCATCAGGCCGGCAGCCTGGCCGCTGGCGGCGGCGAGATAGTGCGTGTCGGAGATATCGACCATCCAGGAGCCGGTGCCGATCTCGAGGCCGGCGAGCGTCACCTCGTAGCGGGCTTCGAGCTTGCCCTGCGCGGAGGCCGCACCGGAGCCGAGCACCGCCAGCGCCAGTAGACCGCCCGCCGCGCATCGCAGCGCTCGTGGCAATACCCGCATTCCTGTCCGGCCTTCCTTCGCTGTCGGCGCTGCGCCGCGGTCCTTACATTTGTCTGTCGGCACGTCGCCTTGCAAGGAACGGGGCCGTAAAACCATCAGGCGGTGGGGATTGGGTCGATTGTTTGTTCCCCGGCACAGGGCCGGACGGACTCGCTACGGAGGACAGGAAACGACCGGTTCCGCCCTGAAAATGCTGGCAAATCCGGCCCGGCCTGCGGACTTGACCCTGCCCGTCCGTGCCTCTATACGTCCGCCTTCTTGAAAAGGCGGCCGGACGGGCGCGGGCGAGAGCGCGACTGCCGGTTTTTGCGAGGATTTTCCGATGTCGTTCCGTTGCGATCTGACCGGCAAGGGGCCGTTGGTCGGCCACAAGGTCAGCCACTCGAACATCAAGACCAAGCGCCGGTTCCTGCCGAACCTGCAGAACGTGACGCTGACGTCCGACACGCTCGGCCGCTCGGTGCGCGTGCGCGTCTCGACCAATGCGCTCAAGACCGTCGATCACCGCGGCGGGCTCGATGCCTTCCTGCTCAAGGCGAAGGACTCGGAGCTCGCGCCGAAGATGGTCGAGCTCAAGCGCCAGATCGTGAAGAAGCAGGGCGAGGCGAAGGCGAGCTGAGCTCGCGCCCATTGCTGCGGTTTCAAATGCCCGGCCTCGCGCCGGGCATTTTGCATTTGGGCCTGCCATGCGCCGCCGGCGCCGGCCCTAAGCATTCGTTAAGCACAAAAGCTCCCGGCCGGCGGCGACATCGCGCCGCAACCGGCTTTACCTGACATTAGACCGGACGCGTTAGAGCAGGCCCCACGGGCGCAGCCGCGCGGCGCCGCAGGGAGGCTCGTTCGATCGTGAAGGGCTCGTTCATGGGCGTGCAGGAGGGCTCCTTCAAGTCGGCCGGGCACCCGCACGCCATCAGCTCCTTCGGCGAGCGCTACGGCGTCCATGTCTTCCTGATTTCGTTCACCTGCATCTATTATATTTCGAACGCGCCGATCCTGCTCGGCCATACCGATCTTGGTTGGCATCTCGCCGCTGGCGATTTGATCAGGGCGCAAGGCGCGATCCCGCTGCACGATCCGTGGTCGTTCACGTCCGCGGACAGGCCCTGGTACAATTTGTCGTGGCTCTGGGACGTGCTCGCCAGCGTCCTGTTTCAATACACAGGTTTCGTCGGGCTCACCGTGTCCGTGCTCGCCTGCGGCGCGGCGATCGCCGGCTACCTGACGTCCATCGGCCTGCGCAGCGGCGCGTCGGCCGCCACGGTTTGCTGCGCCGTCTTCGCCGCGTGCCTGCTTTACCCTTCCTTCGCGACAGCCCCAAACAGCTATCTCGCCGCCTCGCCGAACACGATGACGATGCTGTTCTGCGTCGTGTTCTACGCGGAATGCATCAAGCGGACGCGATGGCTCCTGTTGCCGGCGCTCATGGTTCTGTGGGTGAACCTGCACGGCGGCTTCCTGCTCGGCTTCCTCATCATCGGCGCTTTCGGCGGCATGGCCTTGCTGCGGCGCGATTGGGCGGGAGTCCGGATCTACCTTGCCGCGGGCATCGGCTGTCTCATCGCCATGTTCGTCAATCCCCTGGGCTGGCATATCTATGACGGCGTCACGGCGACGCTCGGCGACTTCGTGCAGTCCCATATCAGCGAGTGGCGGCCCTACTTCCAGAGCCTGACCATGCCGGGGAGCCTGCCCGGCGTCGTCTATATCGTCGTCTTCGTCGCATTGGAGCTGCGCTACAGGGTCGCCTGCCCGATCGAGTCGCGGCTGCTCGCATGGGCGTTCCTAGTTCTCGGAATTTATCAATTCCGGTACATGTCCTTCTTCTTCATGTTCTCGACGGTGCCGCTGGCGCTCAACCTCGAGCGCCTGCTGCCGAAACAGATGAACGTCGCCGAGGTGCGCAAGGCTTTGATGGCCGCCGGCATTGCCGGCGCCTGCGTCCTGCCAGTGGCCTTCATGTACATGAGGCCGACCTTCCGGCTTCCGGACGTGGTCTCGCGTCAGGACGCGCTCTATGTGCAGACGCATTTTCCGCATGCGCGACTCCTGAACCACTGGAATTTCGGCGGGCCTTTCATCTTCCACACGCGCGGCGCCGTACCCGTCTTCGTCGACGGCCGCGCCGCCACGGCCTATCCCGAAGCTCTGCTCCGCGACTATTTCAAGCTGGCGACGCCGACGATCGACGAGGCGGCCTGGGACATGGTTCTGGCGAAATACAACATCGACACGGTGCTGTGGGTGCGAGCGCACGAGGCGTTGCGGCAATTCCTCGTCGGCAAGCGAGGCTGGACCGAGGCCTATGACGGACCCTATGCGACCGTTTACGTGAAGCCTGGAGCATCCCAGGATCGCGCCCGGTAACGGCCGCGGCGCAAATCACAACTCAGGTTAAGGCTTGCTAAACGATCCGCGCTTACCGTGCCCCGTGCAAATGTGGGGGCGCGAGCGGCCGTGTTGCCGCATCAGGCCCCGTGCGCACGCGCTGGCGCGGAACGGCGCAAGCGGGGCGTAACATGATCCGAACGGCGCGCGAGCCTGCCGATGCCCGGACCGAGACGGCGCTGCCCGTGCCGACCGCGCACTTGGCCTCCCTGCTCAGCAGGGCGCTGGCGCCCGCCGCCGAACTGTCCATCATCGTCCCGACGTTCAACGAGCGCGACAATATCGTCGACGTGATCACCGCAGTTTCCGACGCGCTTCCCGGCATCGCCTGGGAAATCGTCTTCGTCGACGACAATTCGTCCGACGGCACCGCATCCGCCGTGCGGCAGATCGCACAGGTCGATCCGCGCGTGAGATGCCTGCATCGCTTCGGCCGCCGGGGCCTGTCGTCCGCTTGCGTGGAAGGCATCATGTCGACCGCGGCACCGATCGTGGCTGTCATGGACGCCGACGGCCAGCATGACGAGCAGGCCTTGCGCGCGATGTATGACGCGCTCACCGCCGGCGACGCCGATATCGTCGTCGGCAGCCGCTACACGGACGGCGGGGATGTCGGCGGCTGGGACCGCAATCGGCTGGCGATGAGCCGCTGGGCCACGCGCATTGCGCAGCGGATCACCGGCACGACGCTCACCGATCCGATGAGCGGGTTCTTCATGATGCGGCGCGACGCCTTCCTGGCGTCGGTGCCGCGGCTCTCCTCGATCGGCTTCAAGATCCTGCTCGACATCGTCGCGAGCAGCGACAAGGCCTTGAACGTGGTCGACGTCCCCTATCAGTTCCGCTCGCGCCAGCGCGGCGAGAGCAAGCTCGACTCGATGATCTTGTGGGAATTCCTGCTGCTGCTTCTCGACAAGACGATCGGCCGCTTTGTCCCGGTGCGGTTCGTCAGCTTCGCGATGATCGGAGCGAGCGGCGTCGCCGTGCACGTCGGGATATTGGCGCTGCTGTTCAAGCTTCTCGATTTTACCTTCGTCACCGCGCAAATCGGCGCGACGCTCTGCGCCATCACGACGAACTTCTTGCTCAACAATGCGCTGACCTATCGCGACCAGCGGCTGACCGGATTAAGGCTCCTGTATGGATGGGCCACCTTCAATCTGGTCTGCGGCATCGGCGCGATCGCCAATGTCGGAATTGCCAGCCGCATGTTCGAGAGCAATTCGATGTGGCTGACCGACGGCCTTGCCGGGATCGCGATCGGCGTCGTGTGGAATTACGCCATGTCGTCGATGTTCACCTGGAACAAGAAGCCGCGCTGGAATCTCAGCTCGCAGGCTTGAGCGGACGGTCCCGGGCCTATTCGCCGACGAGCGCGAATTGCAGCAGCAGATTGCGCTGGATCGCGGAGAAATTGTCGTCCGACACCAGCGTCAGAATGGTCTCGCCCTGCGCGTTCCTGTGCACGCCGAGGCCTTCCATGTTGTCGATCTGATAGCCCATGTCGGCAGTGACGAGCGGAGCGCCGTCGACCAGCGCGCCGTCCTTGATCGCCGACAACGGCACGCGGCGGATGCGCATCGCCACGCCCGCGGTCAGCGAGAAGCTGCGCTCGAGCAGCAGCAGGTCGCCCGGCGGCAGCACGGCGCAGTCGCTGATGTCGAAATCGTCGCTGCGCCTGACCGAGAAACGCTCGACGCGGTCGCCGTTGAGAATGAAGGCGCGGTGATTGCCCTGCGCGTCGAGGCTGCGCTCGGTGACGGCGAGGAGGTCGCCGGCATGCGGGCTGCCCGCCGGCGGGACGGCGAGGCATTCGAGGCTCTTGTTGTATTTGCAGCTCTTGAAGTCGGCGGGCACCTTGATCGGCTGGCCGTGCGCGGCAAGGCCGTCCTTGCGCAGGTCGAAGCGCACGATCCGCTCGACGCGCTCGATGCCGACGTAGAACGCGCCGTCGCCGGCGGCCGCGAGCGATTCGAGGTCGAACCAGCCATGCGCGGCGAGCGGCGTGCCGTCTGAGGCGAGCGCCGGCGCCATCTCCGCGTCGGCGATCGAGGCTGGCCGGCCATTGTCGTAGACGATGCGCGCCTTCAGCCACGAGCCGTTGTCGGTGACGGCGAGGAAATGCGCGCCGTCCGCCTCCATGTGCAGCGCCGAGACGCCGCCGAACGCCTTGTAGCTCGAGGTGAGGACGAGGCCGCCACGGAATTCGAGCGCGCCGAAGCGAACGCGCGACGGATCGCGGTTATCGAACGACGTGATCGGCGTTGCGTCGATGGAGATGTGCGCCGGCGCGGCGCTGGTGCGCAGGCCCTCGGCGGCCCAGGCGATGGCGGCCGCCAGCAGCAGCGCGCCGAGCGCGGCGCCGCTCCAGACAAAGCGGCGGCGGAGGCCGCTCACGCGACGCGGCGGCGCGGCCGGCGGGCCGCCTGCGCGTCGGCGGCCGCATGCTCGGCGAACAGCTCGGCGAGCTTCTCGGTCATCGCGCCGCCGAGCTCCTCGGCGTCGACGATGGTGACGGCGCGGCGGTAATAACGCGTGACGTCGTGGCCGATGCCGATGGCGATCAGTTCGACCGGCGAGCGGTTTTCGATCTCCTCGATCACCCAGCGCAGATGGCGCTCGAGATAGTTGCCAGGATTGACCGACAGCGTGGAGTCGTCGACCGGCGCGCCGTCCGAGATCATCATAAGGATCTTGCGCTGCTCTGGCCGCGCCAACAAACGCTTGTGCGCCCAGTCCAGCGCCTCGCCGTCGATGTTTTCCTTGAGCAGGCCCTCGCGCATCATCAGGCCGAGATTCTTGCGCGCGCGCCGCCACGGCGCGTCGGCCGACTTGTAGATGATGTGGCGCAGGTCGTTGAGGCGGCCGGGATTGCCCGGCTTGCCGGCGGTGAGCCAGTGCTCGCGCGACTGCCCGCCCTTCCACGCGCGCGTCGTGAAGCCGAGGATTTCGACCTTGACGCCGCAGCGCTCGAGCGTGCGCGCGAGAATGTCGGCGCAGGTCGCGGCGACGGTGATC
>JBQCFB010000041.1:0-3347 GCA_051959715.1 Pseudolabrys sp. | reverse complement strand
CGGCAGGCACAAAATCGAGGCAGCTGTGCCCTGTCGCTCCGCCTTCCCAAAATGTTCTTGTTTCGTTCACATGGCCTCGCTAGGGTGAAGGCATGGCTCGTTCGAACACAGCCCCGCGACGCCCGCCGGTTGAGGAGCTGCCCTCCGCACCGGCGGGCGGCAAAGGCGGCGCGTACCAGGACGTCAGCGAGATGCTCGGCGTCGTCGTCGAGCACGAGCGCCGCCGCGGCCGCGGCGCGCAGTCGAACGCCGTCGGCCGCTACGAGCCGCTGGCGCGCGTCGCCTTCGACGACGGCTGGCGCAGTCTCGACGAATTGCCGCCGTTCAAGACGACGGTGCAGGTCGACGCGACGCGCAAAATCATCACCAGGAACGACTCCCCCGACATCGGCTTCGACCGCTCGATCAACCCCTATCGCGGCTGTGAGCACGGCTGCGTCTATTGCTTCGCGCGGCCGACGCACGCCTATCTCGGCCTGTCGCCGGGGCTCGACTTCGAGTCGAAGCTGTTCATGAAGCCTGAGGCGGCCGAGCTCCTGGAAAAGGAGCTGTCGGCGCCGAACTACCAGCCGCGCGTCATCGCCATCGGCACCAACACCGATCCGTACCAGCCGATCGAGCGCAAGTATCAGGTGATGCGCCGCATCCTCGAAGTGCTCGAGCGCGCCGGCCACCCGGTCGGCATCGTCACCAAGTCGGCGCTGGTACTGCGTGACCTCGACATCCTCGCACGCATGGCGGAGCGCAAGCTGGCCAAGGTGGCGCTGTCGGTGACGTCGCTCGATCCCGAGCTGGCGCGCAAGATGGAGCCGCGCGCGGCGACGCCGATGCGTCGTCTCGAGACCCTGCGCCGGCTGTCGGAAGCCGGCGTGCCGACGACGGTGATGGTCGCGCCGGTGATCCCGGCGCTCAATGACAGCGAAATCGAGCGCATCCTCGAAGCCGCGCAGGTCGCCGGCGTCAGGGAAGCGGGCTACGTGCTGCTGCGCCTGCCGCTCGAAGTGCGCGACCTGTTCCGCGAATGGCTGATGGCGAACTATCCCGACCGCTATCGCCACGTGATGAAGCTCGTGCGCGACACCCGCGACGGCAAGGATTACGACTCGGAATGGGGCACGCGCATGAAGGGCACGGGCCCCTATGCCTGGATGATCGGCCGCCGCTTCGAGGTCGCCTGCGAGCGGCTCGGCCTCAACGTCACCCGCACGAGCCTGACGACGCAGCATTTCCGCAAGCCGAAGCCGGACAACGCGCAGCTCAATCTGTTCTAGCCATGAGTAATCCGGAAGCGCTGCTGACGCTGGTGACGCTGGGGGTGAGCGACCTCGCGCGCAGCATCGCCTTCTATGAAGCGCTCGGCTTTCGCCGCAGGGCGCGCAAGGCGGAAGGCGTCGGCTTCTTCGAAGCGGGCGGCGTGTCGTTCGCCGTGTGGCCTGCCAAAGACCTTGCAAAGGATGCGCATGTCGACGCTGGCGAAGTTCCGGCTTTTCGTGGTGTTGCGCTTGCATGGAATTGCCGCTCGGAGAGTGACGTCGATGCGGCGATCGAGCGTGCGCGCTCCGTTGGCGCCGCGGTGCCGAAGCCGGCGCAGCGCACGTTCTGGGGCGGCTATGCCGGCTATTTCGCCGATCCGGACGGGCATCTCTGGGAAGTCGCGCACAATCCCGGCTTCCCGCTGAGCGACGACGGCAGAATGCAGATACCGGATTGACCGGCATGACCCGTCAGGTGCGCCGCGGCCAGTCGTAGTCCGGCAATTTCAAAGTCTCGACGATGTCGCGGCCGACCATGAGCTTGGCGAGGCCGGGCAGCGATGCGAGATTGAGCACGCGGTTGCGGAACCACAGGCCGAACCGCGTCCGCGGCGCGAAGGCCGTGGCGAAGCGCTCGGCCCCCGCCTGCTTGCCTTCGATATAGCTGCGCAGCTTCGTTTCGTAGTTGCCGAATGCGCGTGCGTGGTCGCCGTGCGCATTGGCCAATTCGCCCGCCAGCACATAGGCGCCGAGCATGGCGAGCGCCGTGCCCTGGCCGGCGAGCAGCGACACGCAACAGGCGGCGTCGCCGATGAGCGCGACGCGGCCGTTCGACCAGCGCGGCATGCGAATCTGGCTGACGCGGTCGAAATAGATGTCGGAGGCCGCATCGAGCGCGGCGAGAATTTGCGGGCATTCCCAATGGCTGCCGCCAAAGCTCGCGTGCAGCAGCGCCTTCTGCGCCGTCGCGTCGGGCAGATGCGGCCCGGGCTGATGCGCGAACACGAACAGAAACAGCGTCCGGTTGTCGCGCAATGTGACACGCCCGAGCATGCGGCCCGGCTCGCAGTGCATGACGTAGATATCCTCGTCGCTGTGCGGATAGCCTTCGGCCTCGAAGGCGGCGACGACATAGCCGAGATGCTTCTCGAATTGCCGCTGCGATCCGAACGCGAACCGCCGCACGCCCGAATGCAGGCCGTCGGCGCCGATGACGAGATCGAAGCGGCGTTCGCCGCCGTGCTTGAGCCGCACCGCGACGTGATCCGCGTGGTTGGCGAGCGCGACGATCTCGTCACCGAAGATCGTCTCAGCGTCGCCACCGATGCGGTCGAAGATGAGGCGCGACAGCGCGCTGCGCGCGACCGTGACGTAACGGCCGCCGGTCAGCTCCGTGAACACGCTCGAGCCGAAACCGGCGACGCGACGCCCGGCGCCATTGACGACGCGCAGTTCCCTGATGCGGTAGCCGGCGCGCTGGATCCCGGTCTCGAGCCCCATGCGCTCGGCGATGTCATAGCCGAGACCCCAGAAATCGATGACGTAGCCGCCGCCGCGCAATTGCGGCGCGCGCTCGACCAGGGTCGGCCGGTAGCCGGCGCGTGCAAGCCAGTAGGCGAGGGTGGGGCCGCCTATACCGGCGCCCGCGATGAGAACCGATCCGGCCGACGCCAATGCTTCCGCTCCGCAATGTCCGCCGCCGCCCCAACGACGAACATCCGCCGCGCCGCGCGGTTCCCGCGGTACCACGGCGCGGCCGCGGCTTTGCGGTCCCCGCATTTCACACGTCCGGCAATCGAATCGTTGACAGGCAAGCGCCCGGGGAGGCTGATCGGGCCATGCCGCGTCCCGCCAAACCGAGCCCGCGCCTGCCGCTGAAGGAGCCCGTGCTGCGCCCGAGCTTCCGGCGCGAGCGAAGGCTCCTGACGAAAGGCGTCTGGCCGGTCGCCGGCTGCGACGAGGCCGGGCGCGGTCCGCTCGCAGGGCCGGTGGTCGCCGCCGCGGTGATCCTCGATCCCGAGCGCATCCCGCGCGGGCTCAACGATTCCAAGAAGCTCGACGCCGAGGAGCGCGAGAAGCTCTACCTGAAGATCT
>JBQCFB010000040.1:0-13028 GCA_051959715.1 Pseudolabrys sp. | reverse complement strand
AACTCGTGCCGGTAGCCGCGCTTGCGGCGCGAATTCTTGCGGCGGCGCTTCTTGAAGGCGATGACCTTGTCGCCGCGATCGTGCTGAAGCACCTCGCCGGCGACCGTCGCGCCCGACACCAGCGGGGCGCCGATCTCGGGGCTGTCGCCGCCGACCACCAGCACTTCGCCGAACTCAACCACCTGGCCCGGCTCGGCCGCGACGCGGTCGATCCGGATGACATCTTCCAGGGCGACGCGGTACTGCTTGCCGCCCGTTTTGATGACTGCGAACATCTTCGTTCCTTCGTGTTCGATCCCGGCACTCGAACCTGACGGTCCGGGCCGGCTTCTTGTTCAGTCGGTTTATCGTTTGTTGTGAGAGGCTTAGCTCGCCTTTGGGGCACGCAAAGCCAAGCACGCGGGCCTCTCGACCCGCGCGCGGCAGCGTTATGGAGACTCAAGGGCTCCATTGTCAAGGAAAGCCCCGGCAGCCGGCCTGCGCTTGTGATCATTCCATATATGGAGTATATACTCCATATATGGAATGAGGGCGTGATGCCGACGCATCGCAAGCGAAAGGATGCGGACACTCTCCCGGCCAGACCGGAGGACCGGGCGAAGCCCGAGGTCCGCAAGCGCATGTCCGGGCCTGCGATGCGCACCTTCCTGAATATCGCAGACAAGTGGCAGCTCAGCGGCCGCGAACAGCTCGCCATCCTCGGCGCGCCGGCGGTCTCTACGTTCTACAAATACAAGGCAGGCGACGTCGGCACGCTGTCGCTCGACCTCCTGACGCGCATCTCGCTGGTCCTGGGCATCTACAAGGACCTTCAGATTCTCTACCCCGACGCGTCGCTCGCCGATCGCTGGATCAAGTTGCCGAACGCCAATCCAATGTTCGGCGGCCGGACGCCGGTCGAATTCATCGCGCAGGGCGAGATGGATCATCTCTACAGTTTGCGCCGGATGCTCGACGCGCGGCGGGGCGCATGGAATTGACCCCGGCCGTCATCGAGGTCCGGCTCCGCGACACGCACCGCCTGATCCCCAGCCGCTATCCGCCGGTCGGCGTGTTCGACGCCGTCGCGTCCGCCGACGATGTCCAGGCTGTCGTCGCGCTCGAAGGCTGGACCAACGACCGCCTGTCGGCTGAGCTCGGCGCGCTGCACGTCCTGCCGAAGACCGAATGGCTGACGGGCGTGCCGAATGCGAGCGTGATCATGGCCGCGTTTTGCCACCCGCATCCGCAGGGCGGCCGGTTCAGCACGCCGGAGCTCGGCGCGTGGTATGCGGCGCTGACATTGGAGACTGCGCTGGCGGAGACCGCGTTCCATCGTATGCGCGAGTTCGACGAGATCGGCGTCACCGAAACCTTCGTGCACATGCGCCAGTACCTCGCCGATTTCGATACGTCGTTCCACGACGTGCGGCCTTCACCCACGTTCGACGCCTGCTACGACCCCGACAGCTACACGGACGGGCAGGCGCTATGCCGCGAATTGCGGCCCGCGGGCTCGAACGGCGTTTGCTTCCGCAGCGTTCGTCACCGCGGCGGCGAATGCATTGCCTGCTATCGGCCGAAGCTCGTCGGCAATGTCCGGCAGGGCGCGCATTTCGAATATCGCTGGGAAGGCAGGCGCGAGCCGCATGTTACGAGGCTGGATGGGTGAGGGGTCGGACCCCGTTCATTCGCCAGCATGTGAATATCGCTCTCGGCTTTATCCAATGCCGCCGAAAAGCTATGCGGCTTTGCCCGCCAGCGGCTCCGCAACCTTCCTCGCGCACTCGATAAAGATCTGAGCGACAGGATTAGTGGCGCGATTCTTCAATGTGACGATGCCGTTGGGCCGGCGTGCTGCCGGCAAGTCGATCGGCAGAACCTTCAACTCCGACCGTTTCGCCAGAAACTTGAACGAAGACGCGGGAAAGACCGTCACGAAACGGCCGGTCGCCAAAAGGCTCACGCGCATATGCGGGCAATCCGTCACCACGGCGGGCTGAGGAGCGCTCAGCCCGCTCCCGCGAAATGCCTCCGCGATGATTCCACCGATCACACTGTCGGCGGGGGGCAACACCCAAGGTTCGTTCGCCAGATCCTTGATACCGACTCTGCGCCGGCGAGCCCATGGGTTTTGCGCGCCCGATACGACGACATATGATTCGTCAAAGAGGCGCTCGAAGCAAAACTGCGGGTCTTCGGCGCCGCCGGGGCTGCGGACGACCAGGAGATCGACCTTGCGCTCCGCAAGCTCCTTATGCAGCGCGCCCATGTAGCCGCTGGTGACGTGGAACAGCATGCGGGGATAGCGGCGCGAGAGCCGATCGATCACCGCGGACACGAAGCTCGCGGCTAAAAAGGTGGTCGTTCCAATTCGCAATTCCCCCGCGGTCGCGTCCGCCAGGAATTCGATGGCCTTTACGCCCTGACGGAGATCGTCGAATACGGTCACTCCGCATTCGAGCAAGGCGCGGCCATACTCGGTCGGCTCTATTCCGTGAGGATGCCGGTCGAGCAGGCGGACGCCGAGAGTGCGCTCCAGTTCTCCGATCGATCTCGAAACGTTGGGCTGAGTGCTGTTCAGGATTTGCGCTGCTCTGCCCATGCTGCCGGCCTGTACCACGGTCATGAGCACATGCAGATCCTGCAACTTCATGCGGCTCCCGGTGCGATCGCTCAGCTGCATTGCGGCACCCCATATCGTCCTTGAGATGGCATCATCACATAATAGCCTTATGCGCTTATGGCTGCCCAAGCTATGGTTTCTTGGCCGGTCCAAGCATCGTAGGGACGATTGACGGCGGAGGCGGCCGGCAATTCGGCTCAGGAGAGCCTGCTTATGACTGTGTCTCGACGCCGGGCCTTGCAGATTGCAGCCAGCGCCGTTGCGTCCATCGCGGCCATGCGGCGTGCGTCGGCACAGGTTTATCCCTCGCGCCCCGTTCGGATCGTCGTCGGGTTTGCACCCGGCGGCCCGAATGACATCGTCGCACGGATGATCGCTCGTTGGTTGTCGGAGCGGCTCGGGCAGCCGTTCATCGTCGAGAATCGGCCGGGCGCGGGCAGCAATCTCGCGACCGAAGCGGTCGTCCGCGCGTCTCCGGACGGCCATGAGCTTTTACTCGTTGGCTCTCCGAACGCAATCAATGCGACGCTATACGACAATCTCAAATTCGATTTCGTCCACGACATCGCGCCGGTGGCAGGTTTGATGCGCGGCGCCTTGGTTATGGTGGTCAATCCGTCCGTTCCTGTCAGTACGCTTCCGGAGTTGATCGCCTACGCCAAGGCCAACCCCGGCAAGCTGTCATATGGCTCAGGAGGAATCGGTGGAATTACACACATCACCGCCGAGCTTTTCAAACAGCGGGCAGGCGGTCTCCGGATATTGCATGTCCCTTATCGTGGAGTGGCGCCTGCGCTTGCCGATCTGCTGCGCGGCCAGGTCCAGATCGTCTTTATCAACCTGCTTCCGTCGATTGGCTATATTCGGGCGGGCAAGCTGCGCGCACTTGGAATAACGACCGCAGTGCGCTCGGACTTGCTGCCGGAAGTCGCTCCCATAGGAGCGACCGTCCTCGGCTATGAAGCAAGTTCGTTTTTCGGCATCGGCGCTCCGCAGCACACCCCGGTCGAGATTATCGGTCTGCTCAACAGGGAAGTCGGCGCGGCGCTCGCGGACAACGACTTCAGGGCGGGGATCGCCCGCCTGGGCGCCAGCCCGATTGCCGACTCGCCCACCGAGTTCGGCGAGCTCATCGTTGACGAAACGCGAAAGTGGGGCGCGGTCATAAAGGCCGCGAACATCAAAGCCGGCTAGTTCGCGATCGGACGGCTGAAGCCGCCACGCTTATCGCAAGCTTGCCGCCACATAATTCCTGGAGTCCGAGCATTCACACGCAAACCGTCACTGTCCCGTCGAGCGCTGGCGGCAACTTTGAATGTTATGTTGCGATCCCCGATGGGAATGCGCCAACCTCCGCCGTCGTGCTCGCCAGTGCGGTGCACGGAGTGAACGCGGATATCCGCGCATTGGCCGGCGGCTTCGGGGCGCAAGGCTTCATCGCGGCAGCTCCCGACCTGTTCTGGCGTTCGATTCCAGGACCGCTTCCGCTCGGCGACCCCCGTGCCGCCCAGCGTTCGCAGCCGCGTCTCCAATGCCTGAGAGCCGGCGAATCCGACATGGCGGACACATTGGCGTATCTCCGGACGATCGGAAGCTTCAACGGCCAGGCTCTGGCGATGGGCTTCTGCTACGGGGGCCCCTACGCAATCGTGGGACCGAAGCGCCTCGGGTACGCGGCCGGTATCGCCTGCCACGGAACACTGATGCTCGATTTCGCAGGAGAGCTGCAGGGAGTCGACAAACCGGTTTGCGTAATTTGGGGCGACCAGGACCACCTGGCCCCTGTCGAGGTGATTAAGACCTATCGCGAATTGTCGTCGACCATGAGCAACCTCGATATTCAAATCGTCCCCGGCGCGGTTCATGGTTTCATGATGCGCAGCCGTCAAAGCGCATTCCATGCGGGCGCCCATGAGTTGGCGATCGGGCGCGCATTGGCGATCCTTGAGAACTTCAGCAGACGTCCGGCAGCTTAGATTCGCCTTGGGTCACGCGGAACGCAGGCTCGAGACGAGGATCGGGCCAGCCGGTGGCAGGATACCCGCGGCCAGCCCAGGTCGCGTTTTTCTCAAAAAGCTCCCGTCGCCGACAGCGCGATATTCTTTTCGCAAAAATGGTTCTCAATTCTTACAGAAACGATTTGAGGCCTCTCTTCTGCGCGGAACTTTTTGGATAAGGGCGCGGACGTCGAATTGACGGCGGCATTTGAACCTCGGCGCGCTCGCCGGCGACCGATTGCAGTACCCAAGCCGTGCACTCAAATCCGAGGAGAAAAATCATGTTCAATCCTTCGCCCCGCACGAAGCTGCTGACGGGCCTGATCGGCTTCGCCGCGCTCGCCATCGCAAGCGCCGGTGCGACGCCCGCGTCCGCCGCGAAATGGACTCAAGCGAACAGTGTCGAGTCCGTATGCAAACGGACAAATTGCTATATGGACACGACGGCTAACGGCGCCGTGACGTTTGGCTGCGGCGTCGGCGATGGCAAAGGCCATAACTGCTTCATTTGCGATAATAAGAAAGGGAAATGCTACGGGGTTCGACCGTCCGATGTCGAAGGCAAGCGCGGCAGAAACGGGGTCGTGGCCAATGTCGGCAATACCTCCTCTGTGAGCCACACGTGGAGCAAGCCGACGGTCAATCGGGTTGAAACGGCGCCGGTCAAATTCGGATCAGCCGTCAGCAATTCCAGCACCACTAGAACGAGGATGGGCGGCAGGCACTAGGTGCGGCCGGATGGTCCGGCTTGCGCCGATAACAGGCGCCTCGATCGTCCGATGCGCTTGCAGATCAGTGAAAGGGATATCGCCATGTTCACCGTTTCTCCTGTTACCAGATCAGGCTTGCTCGTTCTGCTCACCGTAGCGCTGACCACCTCAGCCTATGCCCGCGGTGGCGGACACGGCGGCTCGAACGGCTCAAATGGGTCGCAAGTTGCCAATAGATCTGTCCACTCGAGTACGGCTGTCGTTTCCAGCCAGGCCGGCAAGACCTTGGCGCATCGTTCGATCGTGCTCGCGCGGCGGCATTCGCATCCGCAAGACGACGCTCCCGTCGTGCGCGACCATCGGGGTTCGGAAGACGAAATTGGCAACACGGTCGGCGGGCCTTGCTATGGCGGGTGTGTAGGGCAGGGTGGCCTCGGTGGGGACACGCAGCCGGCCCAAAACCAAGATCACAGTACCGGGAGCGGCAGCTCGCACGTGACCGATCATCGAACCGACCACTAAAATTGGAAAAAGAACAGCGCCGATCGTCGGAAGCACGTCGTCATGCCGGCGGCCAGGGCGAAGCGAGCGCCATGAGGAACGACGCCAATGGTCGAGCGCATGCGCCTCAGCGATGAGCGGCGCATCGAAAGCGAGTTGAAGCTAGCCCCTTACGCGCTCAAGGCTTCGCGCGTTCGCCGCCGGCCTCGGCCGTGGCCCATGCGCCGTTCTCGCTCTCGGTCGGCAGTTGCGCCAGCCGGTAGCCGACGCCGAGTTCGGTCATCAGGATGCGCGGATTGTCCGGGTTCGGCTCGATCTTCTGCCGCAGCTTGCGCACGAAGATGCGCAGGTAGTGCGTGTCGTGCACGTGGATCGAACCCCAGACCTCCTTGAGGAGGTGCTGGTGCGTGACGACGTTGCCGGCATGTTGAGCCAGCACCTGGAGCAGCCGGTATTCCTTCGGCGTCAGCGTCAGCCGCTGCCCGTTCAAGGTGACGGCGCGCGCCGCGAGGTCGATGGTCAGCGGGCCGACGACGACGGTCGGCTCGCCGGTCGAGGCGCGCGACTGGCGCCGCAGCGCGACGCGTACGCGCGCGAGCAGTTCCGCCATGCCGAACGGCTTGACCACATAGTCGTCGGCGCCGGCCTCGAGCACCTGCACCTTCTGCGCCTCGTGCGAGCGCACCGACAGGACGATGATCGGGACGTTCGACCACGACCGGATGCGCTCGACCACCTCGGAACCGTCCATGTCGGGCAGTCCGAGATCGACGATCACGATGTCGATCGGCCGCAACGTTGCGGCGCGGATCGCCTCGGCGCCGGTGGCGGCTTCGTGCACCACGAAGCCGTTGAGCTCGAAGCCGGTACGCAGGAAGCGCCGGATCTGAACTTCGTCGTCCACGACCAGGACGATGGGAGAAGCATCATTCATCTGCGTCGCTCTCAAGTTGCGGGACCGCTGTCTGGGCCACCGGCAGTTCCACCGTCAGCGTCGTGCCGAGACCGGGCCCGTCGCTGATCGCGCTCAATTTGCCGCCATTCGCCGTGACGAAGGCGCTGGCAATCCATAGTCCGAGCCCGGAGCCGCTCGTCGTGGCCAGATGCCGCTCGCCGCGCACGAAACGGTCGAAGATCGTGGCCCTTTCCGCGTCCGACAGGCCGGCGCCTTCGTCGCGGACCGTGATCATGAGGCGTTCGCCGCGCTCCTGCGCCGCAATGGTGATGCGCGAACCGCCTTGCGAATACTTCACTGCATTGTCGAGGATCTGCACCAGCGCCTGCTGCACCAGCACGGCGTCGACATGAACGACGGGCAGGTCCTGGGGAAGGTCGATCGCCACGGTGCGCTCCGCCAGCCGCCGCTGGCAGCGCCGCAGCGCCGAATGCAGGATGTCGGCGGGGTCGGCCCATTCCAGGTGCGGCTTGACGCCGTCGCTCGAGATGCGGCTGGCGTCGAGCAGGTTCTGGATGTCGCCGTTGAGTCGCTCGGCTTCGTCGTGCACGCCCTGCACCAGCGCCTTGAGGTTCTTCTCGTCCTTGAGCGCGGGCGCGGCGCCGAGGACGGTGACGGCGCCGAGGATCGAGGCGAGCGGCGTGCGCAGCTCGTGGCTGACCGAACCGATCAGCGCCTCGCGCAGCTGGTCGGTCTGGGCACGCATGCGCGCCTCGCTGATAGCGTGCGACACGCCGAGGCGGTCGAGCGTGGCGGTGGCGTCGGCGAGCACGGCGTCGACGCGGGCGCGTAGGGCGTCCTGGTTGGCCGGTGAGGCGCGGCCGAGATTGACGGCGATGACGCCGAATTCGCGGCGGCTGGCCGAGACGGCGCGCACCAGCCAGACGTCGCCGCTCTCGCCGGCAATGATGACGCCGCTGGTCGCGGCCGGATTGTCCGGGCCGCCGGCCGCCATGATGTCCACCATGTCCAGTACCGCGCCGGGGACCCCGGCGCCGGCGCGCCGGGCCGCGGTGGACGCGTCGCGCTGCGGGGCAAACAGAATGACCTTCCTCTGCATGACCGAGGCGAGGTGGTCTTCGATCGCCGCGTGGATGTCGGAAACGTCGAAGGCGACGGCGAGGCGCCGCGAGAAGGCGTAGAGGTCGGACAGGTCGATCTCGCGCTGGCGCGCCAGCTCGAGCTGGCGCTTGAGCCTGGTCGCGAGCTGGCCGACCACTACGGCGGTAAAGGTGAAGACGACGAGATTGACGACCTCGTGGGGGTCCTTGATCTGGAAGCTGTACAGCGGCTCGAAAAAGAAGAAGGCCGAGGCCAGGATGCCGAATACCGACGCGCACACGGCGGCCGCGATGCCCCAGCGCGTGGCGGCGATCAGGACCGGGATGAGGTAGATGGCCGAGCCGTGGGTCAGGCCGGTGACGCTGATCAGCCCGAAAAGGGCGGCCGTGACCACGGCGACCAGCACCAGCGTCAGGAAAAGCTTCAGCGCCTGCTCGCGGAGCGCGGTCATGAAGAATACGGACTTCTGCATCGTGCGCGGCGTCGCCCAAGTTCCTGCCGGGGGGCCGATCATAGGCGTTTCGCCCTTGTCTGTCCCGGCCCGCTTGGCTACATAGCCTCCGTCCGATTGCGGCCTTTTCAGGTCCCTTCGGGCCCGCGGGAGAGGTGGCTGAGTGGTTGAAAGCACCGCACTCGAAATGCGGCATACTCGCAAGGGTATCGGGGGTTCGAATCCCTCCCTCTCCGCCAGTTTCTAGAACCGTCCGGCCGCTTCAACCGGCCACGGTCCATACAGTCCGGCACCTCAGAAGCTTGTCCTGATCTGGATGAAAATATTCCCAATTCTAGCCACAAACTGAGTTCTGATACGGCTGCGCTTCGTACGTTAGTCAGCGAGACGTCAGAGACGTTATTTGCTGGATTGTACTTCGATTCAGGCGCAGCATTACCCGCATAGGTTGAGTCTTCGAAGGGCTGGCGCGGGCATGTGCCGATTTATCCATCGTGAGAATGAGAGTGGAGTCAGGAAGCCGTTGGAAAAGACGGACAACGCCGAGCGACGACAACTGCTTCACAAGCTACTCGTTGAAGAGTGGGCTAACCTCCTCGCGGCGGAACGAAATGCTACTCCGCCGGAAACATCGTCTGGGCCGAAACGAGGTTCTCAGTAGGTGAGTTCTTCGCGTGACTGGGACGCTGGGAGCCGCCCGCGTGAATAACGTTCGATTCAAATGAAGCTCGGGTGGGCCAGGGCGCCGCTGTTCACGCCTCAGGCGCGAAATCGATGTAGCTGTTTTCCTCGCGCCGCAGCCGGTCGATCTCGGCGATGCGCGCGAGCATGGCCGGATCGCCCTTGGCGATGACAAGCGCGATCAGCGTCTCGAGCATGGCGACGATGCCGACCATCGAGGGATAGAATTGCGGGCTGTCGGTGCCGGCGATCAGCACGATCTCGCTGCGTGCGGCGAGCGGTGAGCCACGGCTGTCGGTGAGCGCGATGACACGGGCGCCGCGCGCTTCCGCGAGTTCGGTCGCCTTTACCGTCTGCAACGCATAAGGCGCAACCGATGTCACCAGCACGACGTCGCCCTGCCCGACGCCCACCATCGCTTCGCTCAGCGAATTGAAGTTGGCGCGCGGCACGCGCAGCTTCGGCAGCACGGCGCGGCTCAAATATTGAAGATAGACGCCCATGAAATGCAGGGCGCCGGCGCCGATCACGTGAATCTGCGGCGCCTTGCGCATGAGCTCCGCGGCACTCGTCAGAGCGTCGGCGTCCGGACCGCCGAGCGAGCGGGCAATGTTCTCGTTCGCCGCGTCGAGCATGCCGCCGACGACGCCTGCCTTTCCGGTGCGCTCACGCATTTCCTGAAGCGTGGCGGCCTTGCTCTGGAAACGGCCGCCGGCGATCGCGCTCTGGAACACGGCTCGAAAAGTCTCGTAATTGTCGAAGCCGATGCGTCGCACCAGCCGCAGCATGGTTGGCGGATTGACTTTCGCCTTCGCAGCCAGCGTCCGCATCGACAGCATCGCCACCTCGTGCGGGTGGTCGAGGATGCGGCGACCGGCGCGCCGCAGGTGCGGCGGAAGCTCGGGCAGGGTCGCGGCCAGCTTTTCGGGGGTCTTGTCCATGGCGCCTTGCCGGGCTCCACCTCGCATGGGGTGCTTGACAGGTAACAGATGTTACCGTCTAATTCAATTGCATCTGACTGTTACCTAGTGGATCGACGGTGCGTTATTCGGTCTTTTCCCTCGCCGCCAATGCGCTCGGCGGCCATCGTGGTTGGCCGCGCGCCTGGCGCGACCCCGCGCCCAAGCCGCAATACGACGTGGTCATCGTCGGCGGCGGCGGGCACGGCCTGGCGACTGCCTACTACCTCGCCAAGGAGCATGGAATCCGCAACGTCGCGGTGATCGAGAAGGGCTGGCTCGGCGGCGGCAATACCGGCCGCAACACCACCATCGTCCGCTCGAACTACATGATCCCCGGCAACACGATGTTCTACGAGCGCTCGCTGCGCCTGTGGGAGCAATTGAGCCACGATCTCAACTACAATGTGATGTTCTCGCAGCGCGGGCAGTACAATCTCTGTCACTCGCCGGCAAGCCTCGACGCCGCGCGCTTGCGCGGCAACATCATGCGCGCGAACGGCATCGATGCGGTTCTGTTCGATCGCGCCGAAGTCATGCGTCGTCTGCCATATCTCGACTATTCGCCGAGCGCGCGCTTTCCGATCCTCGGCTCGCTGTTCCAGCCGCGCGCCGGCACGGCGCGCCACGACGCGGTTGCCTGGGGCTTCGCGCGTGGCGCCGACATGAACGGCGTCGACATCATTCAGCAGTGCGAGGTCACAGGCTTTCTGCGCGAGGGTGACCGCATTGTCGGCGTCGAGACGACGCGCGGCCCGATCCGCGCCGGCAAGGTAGGCCTCGCTGTCGCCGGCCACACCGGCTATCTCGCGGCGAAGGCGGGCCTTAAGCTGCCGATCGAGACGCACGTGCTCCAGGCCTTCGTCTCGGAGCCGCTCAAGCCGATGATCGATACGGTCATCTCGTATGCCGCCGCGCACTTCTACATCAGCCAGTCCGACAAGGGCGGTCTCGTCCTCGGTGGTGATCTCGACGGCTACAATTCGTATGCCCAGCGCGGCGGCTTGCCGATGATGGAACACACGCTGGCGAGCGCGAAGGCGCTGATTCCGTCGATCTCGCGCCTGCGCATCCTGCGGCAATGGGCGGGCGTCATGGACATGACGATGGACGGCTCGCCGATCATCTGCAAATCGCCGATCGACGGGCTCTATATCAACGGCGGCTGGTGCTACGGCGGCTTCAAGGCGACGCCGGCCTCCGGCTGGTGCTACGCGTGGACGCTCGCGAAGGACGAGCCGCACGAGGACAACGCACGGTTCACACTCGATCGCTTCCGCCGCGGCGTCATGATCGATGAAAAAGGCGTCGGACCGACGCCGAACGCGCACTAGGGGCGGCCGATGCTGAGGATCACTTGCCCCGTCTGCGGTCAGCGCGACGAAACCGAGTTCTCCTACGGCGGCGACGCCACCGTCGTCCGGCCGGCGCACGACGAGACGAATGCGGACGTGTGGTTCGATTTCGTCTTCCTGCGTGACAATCCGCGCGGGCCGCACCGCGAATACTGGCATCACGTGCAAGGCTGCCGGCAGTGGCTGGTGGTCGAGCGCGACACGCTCACGCACAGGATCGGTGGCGTGGTGCTGGCGCGCGACGGGGAGGCGAAGCAATGAGCGAGCAGCAAAATCGCCTCGCCGCGGGTGGCCGCATCGATCGCCATACGACGCTCAGTGTAAAGTTCGACGGCCATGACCTCGCGGCGCATCCGGGCGACACGCTCGCCTCGGCGCTGCTGGCGAACGGCGTCAAGGTCGCCGGGCGCAGCTTCAAGTATCACCGCCCGCGCGGCGTCTTCTCGGCCGGCGTCGAGGAGCCGAACGCGCTGGTGCAGATGCGACGCGGCGCGCGCGCGGAGCCGAACACCCTGGCGACGACGGCGGAGGCATTCGACGGGCTCGAGGCCTCCGGCCAGAACGGCTGGCCGTCGGTCGGCTTCGACATGGGAGCCGTGTTCGGTCGGTTCTCGCAATTCCTGCCGGCCGGTTTCTACTACAAGACGTTCGTCGGCCCAGGGCAGGGAACTGCGTTCTGGATGTTCTGCGAGCGCTTCATCCGCAAGGCCGCAGGCATGGGCCGCGCGCCGGCCGCGCCGGATCCGGACACGTATGAGAAGGTCAACGCCTTCTGCGACGTGCTGGTGATCGGCTCGGGGCCTGCTGGCCTTGCAGCCGCGCTCGCCGCCGGCCGCACCGGCGGGCGCGTCATGCTGGTCGAGCAGGATTTCGTGCTCGGCGGGTCGCTCAACGATGAGCCGGCTGGTGGCGCGAGCGACCACTGGCGCGACGATGTTGTCGCCGAGCTCCGCGGCATGTCGAATGTGACGGTCATGCCGCGCACGACCGCATTTGGGGCCTATGACGGCGAAGTCTATGGGCTGATCGAGCGCGTCTCCGATCATCTCGCCGAGCCCACGGAGCACCAGCCGCGCCAGCGCTACTGGCAGGTGCGCACCAGGGCCGCGGTGATGGCGACCGGCGCGATCGAACGGCCGCTGGTGTTCGGCAATAACGACCTGCCCGGCGTCATGCTGGCGGCGAGCGTGCGCCGCTACCTCAACCGCTTCGGTGTCCTATGCGGACGCAAGGTGGTGCTGTCCACGACGAATGACTCGGTCTATCCGCTCGCGCGCGACCTTGTTGCGGCCGGCGCGACGGTCACTGTGCTCGACAGCCGCAAGGATGTTCCGGTCGTGCTCGCGGCGGGCCTCGACGTGCTCGCCGGCCACGCGGTTTCCGAGGCGCATGGCCGGAAGGCCGTGACCGCGGTCACCGTCGGCTCCGTCGATGCAAGCGGACGCGTGACCAATGCGCGCCGCATCGACTGCGATCTGCTCGCCGTCTCCGGTGGCTTCGTGCCGACACTGCATCTGTGGAGCCATCCGGGCCGCAAGCCGGTTTACGACGCCGCGAGGCTCGCCTTCGTGCCTGACGAGAAGCTGACGCCGCTCTTGAAATGCGCCGGCGGCTGCATGGGCGAGGATGGATTGTCGGCCAGCATCGACGCGGGCTTCGCCAAGGGTACCGAAGCCGCGCGGATCGCCGGTCATGCACGCGACGCCGGCGCTCTCGCGCCCATCGGCATCAAGGAAACCCGCTGGCTGCGCG
>JBQCFB010000039.1:0-2413 GCA_051959715.1 Pseudolabrys sp. | reverse complement strand
CGCCTTCGGCGATGCGCTTGACGAGACCGGTCAGCACTTTGCCCGCGCCGACCTCGTAGAACTGCGTCACGCCTTGCGCGGCCATGTAGGCGACGCACTCGCGCCAGCGCACGGTGCCGGTCACCTGCGCCACCAGCGCTTTCACGATCTCCTGCGGGTCCGACAGCGCGCTCGCCTTCACATTGGCGACGACGGGCACGACCGGCGTCTTGACCTGCACCTTGGACAGCGCCTCGGCCATCACCTCGGCGGCCGGCTGCATCAGCGCGCAATGGAACGGCGCCGACACCGGCAGCAACATGGCGCGCTTGGCGCCTTTGGTCTTGGCGATCTCGACGGCGCGCTCGACCGCGGCCTTGTTGCCGGAGACGACCACCTGGCCGCCGCCATTGTCGTTCGCCGCCTGGCAGACCTCGCCTTGCGCCGCTTCGGCCGCCACCGCCGCGGCGGTGTCGTAGTCGAGGCCGAGCAGCGCGGCCATGGCGCCGACGCCGACCGGCACCGCCTTCTGCATGGCCTGTCCGCGCGTGCGCAACAGACGCGCGGCGTCGGCGATGGTGAAGGTGCCGGCGGCGGCCAGCGCGGAATATTCGCCGAGCGAATGGCCAGCGACGAATTTGGCGTCGCGGGCGAGGCTGAGCCCCGCTTCGGCTTCGAGAACGCGGATGACGGCGAGCGACATGGCCATCAGCGCCGGCTGCGCGTTCTGCGTCAGCGTCAGCGTGTCCTGCGGGCCCTCGAAGATCGTCTGGCTCAGTTTTTCACCGAGCGCCTCGTCGACTTCGGCGAAGACCTGCCGCGCCGGCGCGAAGGCGTCGGCGAGCGCCTTGCCCATGCCGACCGTCTGGCTGCCCTGCCCGGGAAATACGAATGCGACCGCCATGCCCGTCCTTTGCGATTCATGATCGATGGTCACGATCCATGACCGAACCGGTGGTCACGATCCATGACCGAACCCTCGGTCACGATTCATGACCGACGGCCATGAGTTGGGGGCGAATGACATCCCCCTCCCCGCACTGTCAAGCCGACGCGGGTATCTGGTAACCAGACGACAAGACTCATCCGCCTAATGTTCTGGTGGAAGTTCAGAGGACGAAAACCATGGCGACCCTGGTGACCGAGGCGGATCTGGCGCGCGCGCGCACCGATCCCGCTTTCCGTCACCAGTTGATGGCGCAAAGCCTCGAAGCCTTGATTGCTGCACTGCACCGAGCCCGCCGGGGTGAATTCCGCCCCGAGACCGTGCGTCAGATCAAGGAAGGCACCGACCTCGCCATGACGCTGGCTGACCGGATCCAGCAGATCAAGGACCGGCATTCGGCCGGTGGCCAGGGGCCAAAAGCGGCCTGAACCGTCGGGTTCGGTGCCCTCTCCCGCCTTGCAATCGCCCGAAAAAGCCCTATAACGCGCGCACTCCGTCGATCCTGGTTGGGAGCTGAACGGACGGCTGGAAACATGGCCATCGGTCATGAATCCAGTAGGGCCTGAAAAGCCCGGCGTCCCGTGTTTCCGCCTTCTGAGCGTTCGAGCCTTTCCCGAGGGGCTCGAGGGGCTAGGCGCCAGGATCGAGGACTTAGGGCTTAACCAGGGAAAGGCATTCCATGCCCCTCTACGAACACGTCTTTTTGGCGCGCCAGGACTTGAGCGCGCAGCAGGTCGAAGACCTGACCAAGCAGTATTCCGACGTCATCACGGGCCTCGGCGGCAAGGTCACCAAGAACGAGTATTGGGGCCTCAAGTCCCTCTCCTACCGCATCAACAAGAACCGCAAGGCGCACATGACCTTGCTCAACGTCGATGCGCCGGCCGCGGCCGTCACCGAGATCGAGCGCCAGGAGCGCCTGTCGGAAGATGTGCTGCGCTATCTGACCATCCGCGTGGAAGAGCTCGAGGAAGGCCCCTCGGCGATGATGCGCAAGTCGGACCGCGACGAGCGCGGTGACCGCGGCGGCCGCTTCGGTGACCGCGGTGGCTTCGGTGGCGATCGTGACCGCGGTGACCGTGGTGGTGACCGTGGCGAGCGCCGCCCCCGCCGCGACGACGACGCTGCTACCGGTTCGGAGGAGTAAGACATGGCATTCGCAGCTCAGGGCGGCGCGCGCCGTCCCTTCTTCCGCCGCCGCAAGACCTGCCCGTTCTCGGGCGCCAATGCGCCGAAGATCGACTACAAGGACGTGAAGCTGTTGCAGCGTTACGTCTCCGAGCGCGGCAAGATCGTGCCGAGCCGCATCACCGCCGTGTCGGCGAAGAAGCAGCGCGAGCTCGCCCAGGCGATCAAGCGCAGCCGCTTCCTCGGTCTCCTGCCCTCCGTGATCAGCTAAGGCGATCGCGCGACTTCCTCCTCGGCCTCGCCGAGGAGGCGACAACGAGGCTTCCGGGCCGTGTCCCGGGAGCCGATGGTTGGGGCGGA
>JBQCFB010000038.1:0-6542 GCA_051959715.1 Pseudolabrys sp. | reverse complement strand
TTGATGCCGATGCGGTGGCCGAGATTGCCGCCTTCGTAGTCGGTGTCGGAGTTGGTCGGCAGTTCGATCGAGTCGAGCTTGAAGCCGGTGTTGTAGGGGTCGGCCTTGTACTTGACGTCGTCGAACACGAAGAACTCGGCCTCGGGGCCGAAGTAGATCACGTCGCCATAGCCGAGCGACTTGACGAGCGCTTCCGCCTTCTTGGCCATGCCGCGCGGGTCGCGGTTATAGGGCTCGCCGGTGGTCGGCTCGAGCACGTCGCAGACGAGGACGAGAGTCGTCTCGGCGAAGAACGGATCGATGCAGGCCGTCGCCGGGTCGGGCATCAGGCACATGTCGGACTCGTTGATCGCCTTCCAGCCGGCGATCGAGGAGCCGTCGAACATCTGACCTTCCGCGAACGTGTCTTCCTCGATCATCGTGACGTCGAAGGTGACGTGCTGCCACTTGCCGCGCGGATCGGTGAAACGGAAATCGACGTATTTGACGTCGTTGTCCTTGATCATCTTCATGACGTCTTTGGCTGTAGTCATGGGTTCCTTTATCCCCCTTGTTTACTGAAATGTCCGCGCGACGGGCGTCCGCGTCCTGTTAGATGGCATCGACCCCGGACTCGCCGGTTCTGATGCGGATGGCCTCTTCGATGTTGGAGACGAATATCTTGCCGTCGCCGATCCGGCCAGTCTGAGCGGCGCGCCGGATCGCATCGATCGCCTTTTCCACCATGTCGTCGCCGACCACGACCTCGATTTTCACCTTCGGGAGAAAATCCACGACGTATTCGGCGCCCCGGTAGAGTTCGGTATGTCCTTTCTGCCGGCCAAAACCTTTGGCCTCGGTCACGGTGATCCCTTGCAGGCCCACTTCCTGCAATGCCTCCTTCACCTCGTCCAGCTTGAAAGGCTTGATGATGGCTTCGATTTTTTTCATTGCCGGTCCTGACCTGCTCGCTCGCCCGGCGTGAAGCCCGGAGAGCCGCGCATGTGTTAGCAGGTCTCGTGCCAGTCCCGGAAAATCCAAAAGCGCGCGTAACGCCAACGACTTGCGATGGCCGGAACGGGCTCCGCCACGGGCCAGGACGAGTTGTCCGCTCAATTAAGCGGCAGACTGAGCAAAAAATGAGCAGAAAGTTTGGCGCTAAAACAGGCAGAGCGGCGGCGAATTGTCCGCGGACCGGGCCATCGCTACGCTCATGCCGATGATTGAACTCCTGACCAGTTCCGAAATGAGCGAGGCCGACCGCCTGGCCATTGCGGGCGGCACGCCTGGCATCGCACTGATGGAAGCCGCCGGCCGCGCTGTCGCCGATGCCGCGTCGGCGCGACGACAGGGAAGGCCGGTCACCATTGTCGCCGGTCCCGGCAACAATGGCGGCGACGGTTTCGTGGCGGCTCGCATTCTGGCCGAGCGCAACACACCGGTCCGGCTGCTGCTGGCCGGCGACCGCGCCAAGCTCAAGGGCGACGCGGCCGAAGCGGCGAAACGCTGGACCGGGTCCATCGAAGCCGCTGCGCCGGACGCGGTCGATCACGATCACCTCGTGATCGTCGCGCTGTTCGGCGCCGGTCTCGAACGCGAAGTGGCGGGACTGCCGCGCGCCTTGATCGCGGCGATGAACCGGTCGCGCGCGCCGGTGATCGCCGTCGATCTGCCGAGCGGCATCAATGGCACGACCGGGCAGGTCATGGGCGCGGCGGTCGAGGCCACGCACACGGTCACTTTCTTCCGGCGCAAGCCGGGCCATCTGCTCATGCCGGGGCGGCTCCATTGCGGCATGCTCGAGGTCGCGGATATCGGCATCCCGGCGCGTGTCCTGGAGACGATCCGGCCTGCGACTTTCGCCAACGAGCCGGAGCTATGGGGCGGCGCATTCCCGGTGCCGAAATCCGGCGGTCACAAATACGGCCGCGGCCACGCAGTCGTCGTGTCCGGCGGCATGGCGACCACCGGAGCGGCGCGGCTGGCGGCGCGCGGCGCGCTGCGGGCCGGCGCGGGGCTCGTGACCATCGCCTCGCCGAAAGACGCGCTGGCGGTGAATGCCACGGCCAATCTCGCCATTATGGTCCGCGCCGTGGACGGCGCCGGTGAACTCACCGGGTTCCTGTCCGATCCCCGCCGGAACGCCGTTGTGCTGGGACCGGGCGGCGGCGTCGGTGCGGAGATGCGGCAGTCCGTTGCCGCGGCGCTCGGCGCGCAGGTGGCGGTCGTCCTCGATGCCGACGCGTTGACCAGCTTCGCGGACGAACCCCGATCTTTGTTCGATCTGATCCGCCGCCGCGGCCAGCCGACCGTCCTGACGCCGCATGAAGGTGAATTTTCTCGTCTCTTCAATGGTATCGATAAAGATTCTAAGCTTCATTCGAAACTTGAGCGTGCGGGTGCGGCGGCTGTTCTGAGCAGTGCGCTGCTGCTGATCAAGGGGCCGGATACCGTGGTCGCGGCGCCGGATGGCCGCGCGAGCATCGCGGCCAACGCGCCGGCCTATCTGGCCACCGCCGGTGCCGGCGACGTGCTCGCCGGCATGATCGCTGGGCTCCTGGCCCAGCACATGCCGGCCTTCGAGGCTGCCAGCGCGGCCGTCTGGCTGCATGGCGAGGCGGCGAACGCTTTCGGCCCGGGCCTCATCGCCGAGGACCTTCCCGAGACGCTTCCACGCGTCTATGCGCGTCTGTGGCCACGCTTCGGGCGGCCATGAGTGGGGTCGGTTCGTCGGCCATTTTTTTGCTGCGCACCCGAGGGCGCGTGATATAAGCCGCGCCGCCTGCAAGGGGGCTATTTCCCCGCTGCGGGAGACGGCGCAGGATGCTTCCTGTGGTCGCCCTTTGCGGGCGTGGCGGAACTGGTAGACGCGCTGGATTTAGGTTCCAGTGGCGAAAGTCGTGGGGGTTCGAGTCCCTCCGCCCGCACCAACATGAAGGGCTGAATCAATTCGCGGGTCGTTTCGGCCCGCATCCCGACACGACCGGCGCATAAGGCTTGGTGCCGATGCGACGCGAGTGCAAGCAGAGAAAAGTGTGGCCAAATGCAAGTTACCGAAACGCTCTCCGAAGGTCTCAAGCGCGAGTACAAGGTGGTCGTCCCGGCCTCCGAACTCGAAGCCAAGGTCGATGCCCGTCTCGATCAGATCAAGACGCAGGTGCGCATCAACGGCTTCCGCCCGGGCAAGGTGCCGGTCGCCCATCTCAAGCGCATGTACGGCCGCGCCACCATGGCCGAGATCATCGAGAGCACGGTCCGCGACACCAACAACCAGATCGTGTCCGAGCGCGGCTTCAAGCTCGCGGCCGACCCGAAGGTGACGCTGCCCGAGGAGAAGGACGAGGTCGAGAAGCTGATCGAGGGCAAGAGCGACCTTGCCTACACGGTGGCGGTCGAGATCGTGCCGCCGATTACGCTCGGCAACTTCAAGGACATCAAGATCGAGAAGCCCGTGGCGGACGTCGCCGACAGCGAGGTCGACGAGGGCCTTTCCCGCATCGCCGAGCAGAACAAGCCGTTCACGGCGCGGCCCGAGGGCGGCAAGGCCGAGCAGGGCGACCGCGTCGTGATCTCCTACGTCGGCACCATTGACGGCGTCGCCTTCGAAGGCGGCACGGGCGAGGATGCGCCGGTCCTGATCGGCTCGAACACCTTCATCCCCGGCTTCGAGGAGCAGCTCGTCGGCATTGCCGCCGGCGAGAAGCGCACGCTCAAGGTCACGTTCCCGGAGCATTATCAGGCCGAGAATCTCGCCGGCAAGGCGGCCGAGTTCGCCGTCACGGCGAAGTCGGTCGAGACGCCCGGCACGGTCACGGTCGACGACGAAGTCGCCAAGTCCCTCGGCCTTGAATCGCTCGACAAGCTCAAGGAAGCGGTGCGCGACCAGATCGGCCGGGACCACGCCTCCATGACCCGGCAGAAGGTCAAGCGCGCGCTGCTCGACCAGCTCGACAAGATGCACAAGTTCGAGCCGCCGCCGTCGCTGGTCGAGGAGGAGTTCTCCCGCGTCTGGCAGACCGTGCTCCAGGAGATGGAGAACGAGAAGAAGACCTTCGCCGACGAGAACACCACCGAAGACAAGGCGAAGGAAGAATACCGCGCCATCGCCGAGCGCCGCGTGCGCCTCGGCCTCGTGCTCGCCGAGATCGGCGAGAAGAACAATATCACGGTGAACGACGAGGAGCTCAACCGCGCCATCATGGAGCGGATGCGCCAATTCCCCGGCCAGGAGCAGCGCGTCTACGAATTCTTCCGCCAGAACGCCCAGGCCGTCGCCTCGATGCGCGCGCCGATCTTCGAGGAGAAGGTGGTCGACTTCCTGCTCGAGCTCGCCAAGGTCGACGAGAAGAAGGTCTCGCGCGAGGACCTGTTCAAGCCGGAAGACGAGGTGGCGGCGTAAACCTTTCGCCTCACTTGCGCCGGGGCTTTCCCGCAAATAGATCACCCGGCGCGGACGGGGAGGCTAAGCTTCGCCGAGCCTTCGTGATTCGCGTCAAGGAGCCGAGATGAAAGACCCCGTCGAGACCTACATGAACCTCGTCCCCATGGTGGTCGAGCAGACCAACCGGGGCGAGCGCGCCTACGACATCTTTTCGCGGCTCCTCAAGGAGCGGATCATCTTCATCACCGGTCCGATCGAGGACGGGATGGCGACGCTCGTCGTGGCGCAGCTGCTCTTCCTCGAGGCGGAGAACCCGAAGAAAGAGATCTCGATGTACATCAACTCGCCGGGCGGGGTGGTGACGTCGGGCATGGCGATCTACGACACGATGCAGTTCATCCGTCCGCAGGTCGCGACCTTGTGTATCGGCCAGGCCGCCTCGATGGGCTCGCTCCTGCTCGCCGCCGGCGCCAAGGACCAGCGTTTCGCCCTGCCGAACGCGCGCATCATGGTTCACCAGCCGTCGGGCGGGTTCCAGGGCCAGGCGACCGACATCATGCTGCACGCCCAGGAAATCTTGAACCTGAAGAAGCGGCTGAATGAGATCTACGTGAAGCATACCGGGCAGTCGCTGAAGAAGATCGAGGACGCGCTGGAACGCGACTACTTCCTCACTGCGGAAGCGGCTCGGGATTTCGGCATTGTCGACAAGGTGATCGACAGCCGGCCGGAAGACCTGGCGCTGCCGAAGCCGGCCTGAGCCGGACTTGCCCGGGGGAGGCTCCTCCGGGCACACTCCCGGCGAGGGTTATTTTGCCCCGCTACGGCCTTTATTGCAGGTTGTGAGTGCCCGGTTATCGTTAATCGATTCTTGATTATCACGCCGTTAGCATGCTTCGCTTATGGTGTGGGGGAGAATGGGTTGCGTGCCTCCCGGTTAAGGCCGCCGTGTCGGAGTTCCGGCGCGTAACTTGCTTCGTTCGTGTCGCGTCGAAAAAAAGCGTGCGGGCGAATGTGACGGAGAATGGAATGAGCAAGGTCGGCGGCAGCGATTCTAAGAACACTCTGTACTGCTCGTTCTGCGGCAAGAGCCAGCACGAGGTGCGCAAGCTCATCGCCGGCCCGACAGTCTTCATCTGCGACGAGTGCGTCGAACTCTGCATGGACATCATTCGCGAGGAGAACAAATCCTCGCTGGTGAAGTCGCGCGACGGCATTCCGACGCCGAAGGAAATCCGCAAGGTCCTCGACGACTACGTCATCGGCCAGGACCACGCGAAGAAGGTCCTCTCGGTCGCGGTGCACAACCATTACAAGCGCCTCAACCACCAGGCCAAGCACAACGACGTCGAGCTCGCGAAGTCGAATATCCTGCTTATCGGTCCGACCGGCTCGGGCAAGACGCTGCTCGCCCAGACGCTCGCCCGCATCCTCGACGTGCCGTTCACGATGGCGGATGCGACGACGCTGACCGAAGCCGGCTATGTCGGCGAGGACGTCGAGAACATCATCCTGAAGCTGTTGCAGGCGGCCGACTACAATGTCGAGCGCGCGCAGCGCGGCATCGTCTACATTGACGAGATCGACAAGATCTCGCGCAAGTCCGACAACCCTTCGATCACGCGCGACGTGTCGGGTGAGGGCGTGCAGCAGGCGCTCTTGAAGATCATGGAAGGCACCGTCGCCTCCGTGCCGCCGCAAGGCGGTCGCAAGCACCCGCAGCAGGAATTCCTCCAGGTCGACACCACCAATATCCTGTTCGTGTGCGGCGGCGCCTTCGCCGGCCTCGACAAGATCATCTCGTCCCGCGGCCGCTCGACCTCGATCGGCTTCGGCGCCAAGGTTCTCGCCCCGGAAGACCGCAAGACCGGCGAAATCTTCCGCGAGGTCGAGCCCGAGGACCTGCTCAAGTACGGCCTCATTCCCGAGTTCGTCGGCCGCCTGCCGGTGGTCGCGACGCTGGAAGATCTCGATGAGGCCTCTCTCAAGAAGATCCTGGTCGAACCGAAGAACGCGCTGGTCAAGCAGTACCAGCGGCTGTTCGAGATGGAGTCGATCGACCTGACGCTGGCCGAAGAGGCGCTCGGCGCCATCGCCCGCAAGGCGATCGAACGCAAGACCGGCGCGCGCGGCCTGCGCTCGATCATGGAAGGCATCCTGCTCGACACGATGTTCGACCTGC
>JBQCFB010000037.1:0-2677 GCA_051959715.1 Pseudolabrys sp. | reverse complement strand
AACAGGAAAACGGCGCCTGCGGGCGCCGTTTTTCGTTTCCGTCCGTGGCTTGCTCCTGCGCCGGACGACCGTTAAACCGGCAGCCGGAGGGCGGTTAGCTCAGCTGGTAGAGCGCCTGCTTTACACGCAGGATGTCGGCGGTTCGATCCCGTCACCGCCCACCAGGCCTCTTCCGCAACGTCGAGCGGTGGCTTGGTCGCTGAAGCCTGCGACCGCGATCATCAGCGTCGTGCAATCGACATGATTGGGCTTGGCCGACCGGCGAGTGCAGTTCACGCGGTCTCGGGGACGCTCAGGTTTCGGCCTGCGGCATCGGCGGCGAATTTCATGAGCGCATCGTCCCATTCGCTCTCGGGCTTTGCATCCCGGTAAGCGAGCACGAACGTGCCGCGCGCTTCGCCGGAAATGAAGACCGGGCGCGATTGAACGGCCTTGAGCCCGTAGCTGAGGCAGACCTGCCGCCATTGCCGGTCGAAGACCGTGTCACCCTCGACGTCGACGCAGGTGATGGTCTTGCCGGTGGCGATCGCCTTCACGCAGGAGCCGAAGCTGGACGGCTCGAGCGGCACATCCGTCAGCGCCGTCGAAAAGCCGTCCGGCAGGCTTGGGAAGATCGCCCGCTCGATATGCGTGCGCGCGCCGTTGACGATCGTGAGGCCGGCCGCCGCACCCGGTGCCAGCGTTTCCACCTGCGCGCACAATTGTCTCAAGGCATCGATGGTCGACATATGCGAACGATAGCATGTCGCGTCGGCCTCTCAAGGCGTCATCGATCGAAGACCTTGGCAGCGGCGTCGCGTGCCGGGTTCCACGAAATTACATTCATTTCACGTGGATAAAACGTGGCGGTTTGCCGCGACGCGGAGGCCGCGACAGGGGCGAGGCGGCGCATTCGCATCGTTCCTGGGCTGCCGGCACACGGGAAGCGGCGAGGGCGTATTCCACTGAAGTCGTAGTGTTGACCAATCTCAAAGCCCCGCGCGCCGAAGCGCGGTTGTGTCCGCGGCGACGGTCCGAAACGGACTACCCGGGGGCTTTCCATGCCAGAGACACAGACCACCAGCGCCGCAGGCCAGGGCCGCGCGCTCTGGATGTCCACCATCGCCTTCACCGTTTGCTTCGCGGTCTGGACGATTTTCGCGATCATCGGCATCCAGATCAAACAGCAGCTCGGCCTCAACGAGACCGAGTTCGGCCTCTTGGTCGGCACGCCGATCCTGACCGGCTCGCTGATTCGTCTCGCGCTCGGCATCTGGACCGACCAGTACGGCGGCCGCCTCGTCTACACGGTGACGATGCTGGCCGCGGCGGTCGCGACCTTCCTTCTCGCTTATGCCCACACCTATCCGCAGGTCCTGGTCGCCGCGCTCGGCGTCGGCATCGCCGGCGGCTCCTTCGCGGTCGGCATCGCCTATGTGTCGCGCTGGTATCCGACCGAGAAGCAGGGCACCGCGCTCGGCATCTTCGGCGCCGGCAATGTCGGTGCCGCCGTCACCAAGTTCTGCGCGCCCTTCGTGCTCGTCGCTTATGGCTGGCAGGTCACGGCGCAGGTCTGGGCCGTCGGCATCGCGGTCATGGCCATCGTGTTCTGGTTCACCACGACGGACGACCCGATCCTGCGCGCCCGCCGCGCCCGCGGCGAGCAGCCGACCAGCGCCTGGCTCGAGCTCGCGCCGCTCAAGAACATCCAGGTCTGGCGCTTCGCGCTCTATTATTTCTTCGTCTTCGGCGCCTTCGTCGCGCTGTCGCTGTGGCTGCCGCGTTATCTGATCAGCGTCTACAACGTGCCGATCACGACGGCCGGCATGATCGCGGCCGCGTTCTCGTTCCCGGCGAGCGTCTTCCGCGCCTATGGCGGCCATCTGTCCGACCGCTACGGCGCGCGACGCGTCATGTACTGGACCTTCATGGTCGCGGTCGCGGCCACCTTCGTCCTGTCCTATCCGCCGGCGGAATACACGGTCCACGGCATCAAGGGCCCGATCGCCTTCCACATGGAGATGGGCGTCGTGCCGTTCACGGTCATCGTGTTCGTGCTCGGCTTCTTCATGGCGCTGGGCAAGGCGGCCGTCTACAAGCACATCCCCGTCTATTACCCGAAGAACGTCGGCTCGGTCGGCGGCCTCGTCGGCATGATCGGCGGCCTCGGCGGCTTCGTGCTGCCGATCGCCTTCGGCGCGCTCAACGATCTGACCGGCATCTGGACGAGCTGCTTCATGCTGCTCTTCGTCCTGGTGACCGGCGCGCTCATCTGGATGCACCTCGCCATCCGGCAGATGGAACGGGGCGTCGTCGGTGCGGCGCTGGCGAAGCTGCCAGAGCTCCCCGAGATGCAGGAGATCCACAAGCCCGAGCACGTGGGCGCGCTCTCCGGCAAGATCATCACCGACTGGCGCCCGGAGGACAAAACCTTCTGGGAGACGTCGGGCCGCGCCATCGCCCGCCGCAACCTGTGGCTCTCGATACCGGCGCTGCTCCTGTCCTTCGCGGTCTGGCAGGTGTGGTCCGTGGTCGTCGCCAAGCTGCCGGCGGTCGGCTTCAAGTTCACCACGGATGAGCTGTTCTGGCTCGCGGCGTTGCCCGGAATTTCCGGCGCCACGCTGCGAATCTTCTACTCCTTCATGGTGCCGATCTTCGGCGGCCGCCTCTGGACCACGGTCGCGACCTGGTCGCTGAT
>JBQCFB010000036.1:0-6046 GCA_051959715.1 Pseudolabrys sp. | reverse complement strand
ATACGGCCGCCCTTATTCCGAATTGATCGTCTTCTCGACCGCCGCCTTCATCGCCTTCGGCGTGTTTTCGCTGCCGGCCGGCCTGATCGCAGACCGCTGGAGCCGGCGCAACATGATGGGCGTGTTCTATATCGGCGTCGGATTGTCGCTGGCGCTGGCCGCCTTCGCGCCGAACCTGATCGTGCTTGCGGTCGCGCTGTTTTCGATCGGCGTGTTCGCGTCGATCTATCATCCGGTCGGCATGGCGATGCTGATCGAGGCGTCGCAGGCGCGGGGCCGCACGCTCGCTTTCAACGGCGTGTGCGGCAATCTCGGCGTCTCGCTCGCCGCCGGCATCAGCGCGGCCCTCGCAGCCTGGTTCGGCTGGCGCATCGCCTTCCTGGCGCCGTCGGTGCTCGCGGTCGCGTCGGGCCTCTACTATCTCTGGGTCACGCCGGACGACCGCCATCACGCCAAGACTCGCAAGAAGACCGCCGCGGTCGCGCTGTCGCCGCGCGCCATGGTGATCCTGTTCGGTCTGTTCATCGGCATCGCGCTCACCGCCGGCACCGTGTTCAACCTGCTCACCATCGCGCTGCCGAAGATCATCGACGAGCGGCTGGCGAGCCACGTGCCGCTGGTGCTGGTCGGCAGCATCGCCACGCTGGTGCTGATCTGCGGTGCGGCCGCCCAGCTCTGCGTCGGCCGGCTGGTCGAGCGCTTCCCGGCGCATGTCCTGTTCGCGGTCATCACCGCGTTGTGCTTCCTCGGCAATCTGTGGGCGGCTTATGCCGACGGCGTCATGCTGATGGTCGCGCTGGCGGTCGCCATCGCGGCGATCTACGGGCAGGTGACGGTCAACGACATCGTGCTGGCCCGCTACACGGCCGACGCCTGGCGCGGCCGCATCTACGCCGTGCGGTATTTCCTGCTGTTCATCAGCGCCGGCATTGCCATCGCCATGATCTCGCTTTTGCACGACCGCGGCGGCTTTACGCTGGTGCTGGCGGCGAACGCGGTGATGGCCTTCGCCATGTTCGCGCTGACCCTGGGCCTTGCCGCGCTCGTGACCAGCGCCGAGCGCGAGCAGGCGAATGCGCTCTCCGCGCAGGCAGCGGAGTAGCTGCTCCTTACGCCACCGGCTCGTCGTCCCAAGCGAGCGTCTTCGCGTCGGTGCCCGCGACCGAGTAGAGCGCGCCGGGTGCGTTGCGCGTTTTCTGGAAGGCCTCCAGCGTCTCGCCGCGCATCGCCGCATAAATGTGCAGGTTCGATACGCCGGTGACCGCGCCGAGCTTCTCCAGCATGAAGAACGAGACGCCGTAGCGGATCATCGCCCGCCAGTCGCGGCGGCGAAGCATGTCCTGCTCCTCAGCCGAGAGGCCGGCGCCGAGGCAGGCCTTCTCCTCGTCGGCCAGGAAGACGGCGCGCTTCTCCGGCTCGATCAAATCGTGCAGGAATTTGTTGATGCGGAAGGTCTTGACGCTGCGCGCCAGCGTGAACGGATAGGTGCCCTCGAGCGCCCAGGCGCCCGCGAGCTGGTGACCGACGTGGCGGCGATAGTCGTCATCGACATTCGCCATGGGCTCGACCGCCTGGTTCTCGTAGATCGCGGTGGCGATGCCGGTCATCGACGGCAGGTAATAGGTGCGATGCAGGCATTTGACGTTTGCCGACAGCGCGCCGCGCATGACCAGCCACATGATGACCTCGGCCCCCTCCATGCCGCCGAGCCGCGCATAGTCGGTCTGGGTCATGCGCGTCAGCGTCATCGGGTCCTTCTCGATCAGGTCGAGGAAGCGCTCGTCCCACGCCGTATTGTTGAAGCCGGCGCGCTCGCCGTGCACCTGGTGCGACAGGCCGCCGGTCGCGACCAGCGCCACCTTCAGGTCGTCTGGATACGACTCGATCGCCCTGCGCAGCGACTGGCCGAGCTTCCAGCAGCGCAGCGCCGAGGGGATTGGGAATTGCAGCACGCCGACCTGGAGCGGCACGATTCGTCCCGGCCATTGCGGCTCATGCGGCCACAGCATGGACAGCGGCGAGAAGCACCCATGGTCGAGCGGCTTGCCCTGGAAAAAGGACATGTCGAACTCGTCCGCCATGAGCGCCGCGCCGATGTGATGCGCGAGACCGGCGTGGCCTTTGACCGGAGGCAGGTCGCGGACGCCGCCGCCTTCGTCGGCAACCGCGTAGCTCTCGCCGATGCCGAGCGCGAAGGGCGAGTAGTGGTCGAAAAAGAACGAGGTGACATGGTCGTTGTAGACCACGAACAGCACGTCCGGCTTCCGCTCCGTCAGCCACTGCTGCACCGGGCGGAACGCCTCGAAGATCGGCTTCCACGCCGGGTCGTTCTGCTTTTTGCGGTCGTAGGCGAAGCCGATGGTCGGCGTATGTGAGGCGGCGACGGCGCCGATGATGCGTGCCACGGGATTCTCCTCGGGTGCGGTCCGGGGGAATCTCGTTTCAGGTGCAACGTTTGGCGTTGATACAGATCAACGGGACCGCGTGCCGCAATCAGAACAGCGGCGGGATCAGGTCCTCGACCTTCAGCGGCAGCCTTTTTTCGAGGTGGCCGACGATGCGCCAGCGGTGGCAGGTCTTCGGGTCGCGGCAGTAGCACAGCAGCGCGATGCGCTTGCCGGACTTCACGAGCGCGGCGAGATCGGCAAGTTCGGCCTGTGGCTCGGGCTTCCTGATGTGCGCTTCGTAGACCTTCATCAGCGTGTCGCGGTCGCCGGCGCGCGCCGCCTGCCGGCCCTCGGCCGGGGTGCCGAGCTTCTGAAAGTGCAGATAGGCGATGCCGGCTTCGTCGAGCGAGGCGGACAATTGACGCTTGGAGAAGCCGGGCCGGCGCGACGCGGCGACCGCGCGCACGTCGACAAGGGTGTCGATCTTCGCCTGTTCGAGTTCGCGCAGAACCGCGGCGGGCTTGGCCTGCTCGTAGCCGATGGTGAAGAGCGGCAATGTCTTGCCGGTCGCCTTGCGCGCTTTCGGCGCAGCCTTCTTCGCCTTCTTCCTGACCGCCGTCTTGCGCTTTTTCGCCATTACGACACCCGCTCGATCAGCGCCATGGCCGCGGCCGGGGCCCGCACCTTGGCCTCGTGGATGAAGTAGACGAACGTATCACGCGGCGCTTTCGGTGGCGCCTTCTTGTCGATGCGCGGCAGGTCCTTGGGCGCGCCGCCTTTGGCCCAGGTCTTCGCCTGTTCCGCCCATTGGTCGAGCGCCTTCGGCGGATAACCGGCCTTGAGCTTCTCATTGCCCTTCTGGAGCCGCGCATAGACGAAGTCGGCGGTGATGTCGGCGATCTCGGTGTAGGTGTCGTGCTCGGCATAGCAGATGGCGACGCCGGCCTTGCGCGCCAGCGCGATGAACTCCAACGTCTTGAACGTGTCGTTGCGCACCTCGACGACGTGGCGGAGCGTGTGGCCGTCGAAGGTCTTCGGCAATAGTTCCAGGAAGCGGCCGAAGTCGGCGGCGTCGAACTTCTTGGTCGGCGCGAACTGCCAGAGCAGGGGGCCGAGCTTCGGTCCGAGCTCGGTGATGCCGGACTCGAGGAACCGTTTGATCGAGTCGCCGGCTTCGCTGAGCACGCGGCGGTTGACCGCGTAGCGCGGGCCTTTGAGTGAGAAGACGAAGCCGTCCGGCACTTCGCTCGCCCAGGCGCGGAACGTCTTCGGCGTCTGCGTGCGGTAGAACGTGCCGTTGACCTCGATCGAGGTCAGATGCTGCGCGGCGTATTCCAATTCGCGCGCATGCGGCAGCCCCTTCGGATAAAACACGCCGCGCCACGGCTCGTAGGTCCAGCCGCCGATGCCTGTGTAGATCGTGCCTTGCTTTGTCATGCGGGTGTCACGTTGCCGGTTTATGTCTTCCAACAGCGGTGGCGCGTCGTGTAGAGCCGCCGCCTGACGGCCACTCTGGCGACGCCGGATGAACGCGCGCCATTCGAGTGGTCGTTTTCTTTTTCCTGCATGTCACCCGCGCAGCTTGAACGCGTCGAGGCTGAGCGCGTCCTTGCCGAGGATGCGTCCGGCGATTGCTTCGCCGATCGCCGCCGAATGCTTGAAGCCGTGGCCGGAGCAGGGCGAGGCGACGATGACGTTGGCATGGCCGGGCAGGGCGTCGACGACGAAGCGGGTGTCCTCGGTACAGGTGTAGAGGCAGACCGCCGACTTCGTGCATTCGGCGGTGACCCCGGGAAAGAACGGCGCGACATAATTGCGCCAGACCTCGGCGATCTCCTCGGGCGTCGCGTCTCGCTCCACCGTCTCAGGCGTCGTCGTGGTCTCGTATTGCTCGGTCGCGACCTTCAGCGTGCGGCCGTCGATCGACGGGAAGCCGTAGATCGCCTGTCGCCGCGGCACCTGCCAGTAGAACACCGGAAAGCGCGCGGGCTGAAAGTGCGCGATCGGCGCGTCGTCCGCCACCCGAAACCAGACGAGAACCTGCCGCCTGATCTTGAAGTGCTGCGCCAGCGACGGCACGAGCTGCGGCAGCCAGGGACCGGCGGCGATCACCAGATGGCCGGCGCGGTATTCGCCTTTGTCGGTGACGACGCGGACGCCGCCTCGGTCCTTCGCAAACGAGATGACGGTCTCGCCGGTATGGAGCGCCGCGCCGCGTTTGCGCGCCGCATCGAGCTGCACCGTGATGCAGCGCTCGGGGAAGCAGTAGCCGGCCTCGGGCTCGAAATAGGCTTCGTCGCCGTCGGCGATGGCGAAGGCGGGGAAGCGGGCACGGATCGCGGCGTCGCCGAGGCGCTCGTGCGCGACATTGTTGGCGCGGGCGATGTCAGTGGTGCTGGCGAGGAAATCCGCCTTGCCGTGCGCGGCGGCGCGCTGGCCCGGGCCCGAGATGACGAGGAGGCCGTTCTGCTGAAGCAGGGTCTCGCCGGTTTCGTGCTCGAAGTCGCGCCAGATCTCGTGCGAGCGGCGCGCGAAGGCCGTGTATTCGGGGCCCTCGCCGCAGGCAAGGCGGGTGATGCGCGTCTCGCCGTGGGTCGAGCCGAATGTGTGCGGCGGGCTGTAGCGGTCGAGGCCGAGGACGCGCGCGCCCGATTTGGCGAGCTGGTAGGTGGGGGCCGCTCCGAAAGCGCCGAGACCGATGACGATGACGTCGAACGAACTGTCCATGCTTCGTTATTGGTAGCGGCATCGACGCCAAGAAAAAAGAGGCCGCCCGGAGGCGGCCTCTTCGCGTTTCGTTGCTGGACCGATCAGAAATCCATGCCGCCGCCCGGCGGCATGGCCGGCATGGCGTCCTTCTTCTTCGGCAGTTCGGCGACCATGGCCTCGGTGGTGATCAAGAGACCCGCGACCGACGCCGCGTTCTGGATCGCCGCACGCACGACCTTGGTCGGGTCGATGATGCCCTTGGACATCATGTTCCCGTATTCGCCGTTCTGCGCGTCGAAGCCGTACGAGTACTGGTCCTTCTCCAGCACCTTGCCGACGATGACCGAGCCGTCCTCGCCCGCGTTGAGGGCGATCTGACGGGCCGGGGCCTGGATCGCCTTGCGGACGATCTCGACGCCGACCTTCTGGTCATCGTTCTGCGTCTTCACCTTCTTCAGCGCCTCGGTGGCGCGGAGCAGCGCGATGCCGCCGCCCGGCAGGATGCCTTCCTCGACCGCGGCGCGGGTCGCATGCATCGCGTCGTCGACGCGATCCTTGCGTTCCTTCACCTCGACCTCGGTGGCGCCGCCGACGCGGATCACCGCGACGCCGCCCGCGAGCTTCGCCAGACGCTCCTGGAGCTTCTCACGGTCGTAGTCCGAGGTGGTCTCCTCGATCTGCGCCTTGATCTGCGAAACGCGGCCTTCGATGTCGGCCTTCTTGCCGGCGCCGTTGACGATCGTGGTGTTCTCCTTGTCGATCGACACCTTCTTGGCGCGGCCGAGCATGTTGATCGTCACGTTCTCGAGCTTGATGCCGAGATCTTCCGAGATCGCCTGGCCGCCCGTGAGGATCGCGATGTCCTGGAGCATGGCCTTGCGGCGATCGCCGAAGCCCGGCGCCTTGACGGCCGCGACCTTGAGGCCGCCGCGCAGCTTGTTGACGACGAG
>JBQCFB010000035.1:0-2693 GCA_051959715.1 Pseudolabrys sp. | reverse complement strand
GCCGATGCGGTGGCCGAGATTGCCGCCTTCGTAGTCGGTGTCGGAGTTGGTCGGCAGTTCGATGGAGTCGAGCTTGAAGCCGGTGTTGTAGGGATCGGCCTTGTACTTGACGTCGTCGAACACGAAGAACTCGGCCTCGGGGCCGAAGTAGATCACGTCGCCGTAGCCCAGCGACTTGACGAGGGCTTCCGCCTTCTTGGCCATGCCGCGCGGGTCGCGGTTATAGGGCTCGCCGGTGGTCGGCTCGAGCACGTCGCAGACCAGGACGAGCGTGGTCTCGGCGAAGAACGGATCGATGCAGGCCGTGGCCGGGTCGGGCATGAGGCACATGTCGGACTCGTTGATCGCCTTCCAGCCGGCGATCGAGGAGCCGTCGAACATCTGGCCTTCCGCGAACGTGTCTTCTTCGATCATCGTGACGTCGAAGGTGACGTGCTGCCACTTGCCGCGCGGATCGGTGAAGCGGAAATCGACGTATTTGACGTCGTTATCCTTGATCATCTTCATGACGTCTTTAGCGGTGGTCATGGGTCTGCATCCCCCTTGGTGCTGGATTTGTGAGGCGGGTCTTCGCCCGCGGCTCAGATGGCGTCAACCCCGGATTCACCCGTGCGGATACGGATGGCCTCTTCGATATTGGAGACGAAAATCTTGCCGTCTCCAATGCGGCCGGTCTGGGCGGCGCGCCGGATCGCGTCGATCGCCTTTTCGACCATGTCGTCACCGACCACCACTTCGATTTTCACCTTCGGGAGAAAATCAACGACGTATTCGGCGCCACGATAGAGTTCGGTATGCCCCTTCTGCCGGCCGAAGCCCTTGGCCTCGGTCACGGTGATCCCCTGAAGGCCGACTTCCTGGAGCGCCTCCTTCACCTCGTCGAGCTTGAAAGGCTTGATGATGGCTTCGATCTTCTTCATTGCCGGTCCTGACTGTGCGCTCGCCCGGGGTGACTCCGGAGACCGCGCATGCGTTAGCAGGTCTCGTGCCAAGCCGCCAAAGCCATAAACCCCACGCAGGGCCAACGGCTTGTGGAGCGCGGCTGAAGCGTATTCGCACGCGGTGCGGAGGCCGAGCCTAATAATTCGGCAGATTGACCAATAAATGTGCAGAGAAATTGACGCCCAAACAGGCAGTCGGGCGGTGAATTGTCCGGCGCAGGGAGCATCGCTAGGGTCGCGGCCATGATCGAAGTCCTGACCAGCGCCGAAATGGGCGAGGCGGACCGGCTCACCATCGCCGGCGGCACGCCCGGCATGACCTTGATGGAGGCGGCAGGGCGCGCTGTGGCGGACGCCGTCTCCATGCGCCGGCAGGGACGCTCAGTGATCGTCGTCGCCGGTCCCGGCAACAACGGCGGCGACGGCTTCGTCGCGGCCCGTATCCTTGCCGAGCGCAACACCCCGGTGCGGGTGCTGCTCGTCGGCGATCCGGGCAGGCTCAAGGGTGATGCGGCGGAGGCTGCGCGGCGCTGGAAGGGTCCGACGCACGCAGCTTCGCCCGATGAGCTCGGTTCGGACCACGTCGTCGTCGATGCGCTGTTCGGTGCCGGGCTCGATCGGGCCGTGACGGGTCTGCCGCGCGCGATGATCGAAGCGATGAACCGCGCGGACGCGACAATTGTCGCGGTCGACCTGCCGAGCGGCGTCAATGGCACGACCGGCGAGATCATGGGCGTCGCGGTCGAGGCGACGCACACGGTCACCTTCTTCCGTCGCAAGCCGGGTCATTTGGTGATGCCCGGTCGCATGCACTGCGGCACGCTCGAGGTCGCAGACATCGGCATTCCGGCGCGCGTGCTCGGGACGATCGTGCCGAAGACCTTCGCCAACGAGCCGGACCTGTGGCGCGGCGCGTTTCCGGTGCCGAAGGCCGACGGTCACAAGTACAGCCGTGGCCACGCAGTCGTCGTCTCGGGCGGCGTCTCGACCACCGGCGCGGCGCGCCTTGCTGCGCGGGGCGCGCTGCGGGCCGGGGCAGGGCTCGTGACCATTGCCTCGCCGCAGGAAGCATTGGCGGTGAACGCCGGGGCGAACCTCGCCGTCATGGTACGGCCTGTCGACGGCGCGGCGGCGCTCTCCGAGTTCCTCGCTGACACCCGCCGCAATGCGGTGGTGCTTGGCCCCGGCGGGGGTGTCGGGGCGGACATGCGCGCGGCCGTCGGCGCCGCGCTCGGCTCCGAGGCGGCCGTGGTGCTGGATGCCGACGCCCTGACGAGTTTCGCCGACGAGCCCGATCGGCTGTTCGATCTCATCCGGAGCCGGCACCGAGCCGTTATTCTGACTCCGCATGAAGGCGAATTCTCACGTCTGTTCAGTGAAATAAGTAATAATTCTAAACTTCATTTGAAACTTGAGCGGGCACGAGCTGGGGCGGCCGTGAGCGGCGCAACGGTGCTGCTGAAGGGCCCGGACACGGTGGTCGCGGCGCCCGACGGTCGTGCCTGCATTGCCGCCAACGCGCCGGCCTATCTGGCCACCGCCGGCGCTGGCGACGTCCTGGCCGGCCTGATTGCCGGCCTCCTGGCGCAGCGCATGCCGGCCTTCGAGGCGGCGAGCGCGGCCGCCTGGCTGCACGGCGAAGCGGCGACGGCGTTCGGCCCCGGGCTGATTGCCGAGGACCTGCCGGAGGCGCTGCCGCGCGTCTATTCGTGCCTGTTCGCCGGCCCTTTGCGCCCTTAAGCGCAGCGGCTT
>JBQCFB010000034.1:0-2373 GCA_051959715.1 Pseudolabrys sp. | reverse complement strand
CCGCGCCATGCGTGGCGGCGAGCGCGTCCTGCACGCGATAGGCGTCAGTGACGGAGGCGACTGCGCCGCCCGCCTCGCGCGCGGTCATCGCCCGCGCCTCGGCGCGCGCCTGCGCAAGCTTTGCCGCGAGCGTGCTCACTGGCCGGGCTCGGCGCTGAAATACTTGTCGAACTTGCCGGCCTCGCCGTCGTGCTCCTTGCCGTCGGCGGGCGCGTCCTTCTTCTCGGTGATGTTCGGCCACTTCGCCGCGTATTCGGCGTTGAGCTCCAGCCACTTCTCGAGGCCGGTCTCGGTGTCCGGCTTGATTGCCTCGGCCGGGCATTCCGGCTCGCACACGCCGCAGTCGATGCACTCGTCTGGATGAATGACGAGCATGTTCTCGCCTTCATAGAAACAGTCGACCGGACAGACTTCGACGCAATCCATGTATTTGCACTTGATGCAGTTCTCGACGACGACGTAGGTCATGTGTGGCCCTCGCGCGGCGCCAGCCCGAGAAACTCCATCATCAGCTCGAGCTGGCTCTTGAGCATGTGGATGCCGAAATGGATCTTGTAGCCGCGCTCCTTGGCGGCGATCAGCAGCGGCGTCATGTCCGGCATCATCACCACTTCGGCGACGAGCGACGTCTTGTCGACGCTGCCGAGATCGAAGGAATGGCCGTCATCGGCCTTCAGGCCGAGCGATGTGGCGTTGATGGCGACGTCGTGGCCGGACGCGTCGGCGGTGCCGAGGCGGACGTCGCAGGCGGGGTAGGCGGCCTTCACGCCAGCAACCAGCTTCTCGGCCTTGGCGCGCGTGCGGTTGTGGATCGTCAGCGCCGCGGCGCCGCTGCCGGCGATGGCGTAGGAGAGGGCGGTCCCGGCGCCGCCGGCGCCCGCGAGATAGAAGCGGCGGCCTTCGATCTTGTACCCCTCGTTCCGCAGCCCGCGCACGAAGCCGCGCCCGTCCAGCAGCGTGCCGACGAAGCGGCCGTCCTTGTCGCGGCGGATCGTGTTCACGACCCCCGTGTGGATGCCGTCGCCCTCGACCGCGTCGCACAGCACTTTCGACTCGCCCTTGTGCGGGGCGGTGACGATGAAGCCGTCGAGATTGAGCATCGACCGCAGCCCGGCCCAGCCCCGGGGCAGGTCGTCGCGGCCGATATGGATGGGCAGGCAGACGGCGTCGACATTGCGCGCCGCGAACCAGTCGTTGAAGACCATGGGCGTGCGCACGTGCTCGATCGGATCGCCGATGATGGCGTAGAGGCGGGTCGTCCCGGTGATCATCGTCGCCCTTGGCTGCCGTAAGTAACTAGTTAGATATCATAGGGGGCGGCGGTTTCCTGTCAATTGGTGCCGGGGAGGGAGTGATGTATGTGTGCGCCGTGACGACCGTTTCAGAGCATCCGGCAGGCCCTCGATGACCCGTTTGACGATCCCCAAGCCGGACGACTGGCACGTCCACTTCCGCGATGGCGAGGTGCTCGCCTCAGTGGCGCCGTTCACGGCGCAGCAGTTCCGCCGCGCCATCATCATGCCGAACCTGGTGCCGCCGGTGACGACGGCGAAGATGGCGGCGGCGTACCGCGACCGGATCATGGCGGCGGTCAAGGGTCACGTCTTCACGCCGCTGATGACCTGCTACCTCACCGACGGCACCGACAAGCGCGATCTCATCGCCGGCTTCAAGGACGGCGTCTTCACCGCGGTGAAGTTCTATCCGGCGCACGCCACCACCAATTCCGCCGCCGGCGTCACCGCGATCGACAAGGTGATGCCCGTGCTCGAGGCGATGGCGGAGGCCGGCATGCGGCTCTGCGTGCACGGCGAGGTGCCGCTGCCCGAGATCGACGTGTTCGACCGTGAAAAGGCCTTCATCGACCGTGTGCTGCTGCCACTCCTTGATCGCGTGCCAACCTTGAAGATCATCATGGAGCACGTCACGACGAAAGACGGCGTCGCGGTCGTGCGCGCGCCCAAAGGCCGCCGCGGCGCGACGTTGTCGCCGCAGCATCTCCTCTACAACCGCAACGCCCTGTTCGCCGGCGGCCTGCGCCCGCACATGTATTGCCTGCCGGTGCTCAAGCGCGAGGAGCATCGGCTCGCCCTGCGCGAGGCCGCGACCAGCGGCGATCCCGGCTTCTTCCTCGGCACCGATTCGGCGCCGCACCTGCGCCACCTCAAGGAGGCCGATTGCGGCTGCGCCGGGGTGGTCGGCGCGCCGGCCGCGCTCGCCGCATATCTGAAGGTGTTCGAGGAGGAAAAGGCGCTGGACAAATTCGAGGCCTTCGCCTCGCGGAACGGCCCGGCCTTCTACGGCCTGCCGGTCAACGAGGAACGCGTCGTCATCGAGAAGCGACCGAACCTCGTCTGCGACGAAGTCGACGTC
>JBQCFB010000033.1:0-3454 GCA_051959715.1 Pseudolabrys sp. | reverse complement strand
ACCGAATTGCCGAGCCGCGTCGGCTCGCCGGTCGTGGTGATGAAGTCGGTCTGCGTGCCTTTCAGGCAATAGTTGAGCCACACGTCGGCGACGCCGGCATCCTTGAGCAACCGGCGCAACGTGTCGTTCGGCTCGCATTTCGCATAGCCGCGCTCCGGCTTACCATTGGCGGCGACCACCGGCTGCGCGGCGCCGAACGAGTCGCGGCAGCCCTCGTCGTCGCAGCGCCCCGGATTTTTCCAGTGTTCGAACGTCGCCCAGGTCCAGTTCGGCACCAGCTTGGTGGTGATGTGCAGCGCCACCAACGCGACCGGCACGGTCTCGCCGCCGAGCACGGCCTTGTTGATGTAGTAGATCGCCGCGGCCTCCTCCGCCGTGACGCCGTTCCACGCTTTCAGCTCCGACACCGGCAGCCACTCGGCCTTCACCTCGATCGTGTCGATCGGAAAATCCATCGTCTTGCCGAAGAACGCCGCAAGCCCGCGCTGCGTCGTCAAACCATTGGCGACGATGAAGTCGAAGGCCGGGCGGTTGCGCAGGGACTCCTTGCCGATGCACAGCGCGACATGACCGACCGCGCAATGGAGCGCCGGCGGGATCGCGCCCTGCTGCTTGCTGCCGACGAGCTGGACGCGGTTGATCAGCACCTTGCGCGCAGGGTCCGGCCATCGCGGCGCGTCGACAAACGTGTCGACGTCTGACGCCCAGGTCTCGAACTCGACATTGTCCCCGGCGGCGGGGCGCGCGATCTGCGCGATCAGCTCCCAGGCGACCTGGTCGGGGCGGCTCATGGCCGGATTGGGATCGCCAACCGCAGGCGCAACGCCGACCGCCCCCGCGACAAGCGCGAGGCCGGCGACGACCGAACCGCGCCACCTGTCCATCAGACCTCCGCGTACGCCCGGGTTTCCATGCATGCGAACACCGGGGCCTTAGGGAAATTCCGCTCAGTCGAGCGTACGCCGGAATCGCGTCACTGCAATCGTCATCGCGACCAGGACCAGGATCGACAGCGCGATCGCGTCATGCCGCAAATCGCCGATCGAGGCGCCCTTCAGCATGATCGCCCGTGTGATGCGCAGATAGTGCGTCAGCGGCAGCGCCTCGCCGACCCACTGCGCCCAGCGCGGCATTCCGGCAAACGGAAACAGGAAACCCGAGAGCAGGATGTTGGGCAGGAAGAACATGATGGTCATCTGCATCGCCTGAAGCTGGTTCTGCGCGATGGTCGAGAAGGTGTAGCCGATCGACAGGTTTGCGGCGATGAACAAGGTGCTCAGCGCGGCGAGCAGCGCCAGATTGCCGATCAGCGGCACGCCGAACAGGAACACGCCAATGCCGATGATCATCGCGGCCTGAAGGAAGCCGACGAGGATATAGGGAATGATCTTGCCGAACATGATCTCGACCGGAGAGATCGGCATCGACAGGAGGTTTTCCATCGTCCCGCGCTCGATCTCGCGCGTCACCGACAGCGCCGTGAAGATCAGCATGGTCATGGTGAGGATCGTGCCGACGAGGCCGGGCACGATGTTGAGCTGCGTCACGCCGGCGGGGTTGTAGCGCGGATGGACGCGGATCTGGAACGGCATCGTACCGACCGCCGGGATGTCACGGTCGTGCGCGAGCGCGGTCTGCACGACCTGCGACAGCGCGCTCAGCGCCGAGCCGGACGCAACCGGGTCGGTCGCGTCGGCCGCGACCAGCATGGACGGTGAATCGCCGCGCCGGACCGCCCGCTCGAAATTGGCCGGGATCTCGATCCCGAACAGGACCTGCCCCGAGGCGAGAAGCTGGTCGAGCTCGGCCTCGTTGCGCGGCAACTGCGTGATCTTGAAGTAGCGCGTGTTCTTCAGCGCGGCGAGGATTGAGCGTGACAGGTCGCTCGTCTCCTGGAGCAGCACGGCGGTCGGCAGATCGCGCGGCGTCGTATTGATGGCGTAGCCGAACAGCAGGAGCTGGATCAGCGGGATCATGATGATCATCGCGAAGGACACGCGGTCCCGCTTGAGCTGGATGAACTCCTTGACCAGCACGGCCCAGGTCTTGCGCCAGAACCCGGAGCCCGGGATGCGCCGCGGGGGCTCGGTCGGAACGACGTGCGGGGCCTGCGTCATTGGAAATTGTCCCGCGCGCGGCCCATGAGGTCGATGAACACGTCCTCCAGCGAAGGATGCGACGGCTTCCAGTCGAGCCCGTCGCGGTGGAATGGCGCGACCGCGGCGTCGAGCTTGTCCTTGTCGCGGCCGGACACGTGCAGGCTGGTGCCGAACGGCGCCACCATGTCGATGCCGGGCGTGCGGGACAGGTCATCGGCGGGCGCCGACAAATGGTCGCCGTCGGAGGCGCTGACGACATAGGTCGTCAGATGCGATGCCGCGATGACGTGGTCGACGGTGCCGTGCACGAGCAGTTCGCCATAGGCGATGTACGCGATCTCGTGGCAGCGCTCGGCCTCGTCCATGTAGTGGGTGGAGACGAGCACGGTCAGCCCCTCCCCGGCCAGCGCGTGGATCTCGTTCCAGAACTCGCGCCGCGCCTTCGGATCGACGCCGGCGGTCGGCTCGTCGAGCAGGAGTAGCTGCGGCCCCGGCAGCGTGCACGCGCCGAGCGCCAGCCGCTGCTTCCAGCCGCCGGAGAGCTCGCGCGCGAGCTGGTCCTCACGGCCTTTCAGGCCGAGGCGGTCGATCGCCGCGCGGGCAGCGGCGCGCGGCCGCGCCAGCCCGTAGATCCGACCGATGAATTCGAGATTCTCGCGCACCGACAGGTCTTCGTAGAGGCTGAAGCGCTGCGTCATGTAGCCGACGCGCGGCTTGATCTTGTCGGTCTCCTTGCGGATGTCGTAGCCGAGGCAGGTGCCGGTGCCCTCGTCCGGGGTGAGCAGGCCGCACAGCATGCGGATCGTGGTCGTCTTGCCGGAGCCGTTGGGACCGAGGAAGCCGTAGATCGAGCCGCGCTTCACCTGCATCGACAGATTGCGCACGACGGCGCGCCCGTCGAACGACTTGGTCAGGCCGTGCACGTCGATCACGACCTCGGGCGTCATGAGCCGGCTCCGTCCGGCAGCGTCACCGTGACCGGCTGGCCGACGCGGAATTTCTCAGGGTCGGTCGGATGCGCCTCGATCAAATAGACGAGCTTCGCCCGCTCCTCGAGGCTGTAGATCACCGGCGGCGTGTATTCGGCGCTGCCCGAGATGAACGTAACCTTGGCCTGAAGGCCAGCCGCGCAGCCGTCGCACGAGAGCGCCACGGTCTGCCCGTACTTGATGCGCGAGACGAGCGTCTCCCGCGCGAAGAAGCGGATCTTCAAATTCTCCGGCGGCAGCACCGAGAGAACGGCGCGGCCCGGCGCCACCGTCTCGCCGGGGCGGAAATAGACCTGCTGGATGACGCCCTCGACCGGGCTCTTCATGGTGCGGCGATCGAGCCGCGTGTTCGACCAGTCGAGATTG
>JBQCFB010000032.1:0-2114 GCA_051959715.1 Pseudolabrys sp. | reverse complement strand
CAAGGCCGACTATATCGCCGACCGGTCATTGGCGACGGTGCTGTATCTCGCGCTGAAGATGGGGCGGCCGATCTTCCTCGAGGGCGAGGCCGGCGTCGGCAAGACCGAGATCGCCAAGGTGCTGGCCGCGAGCCTCGGCCGGAAGCTGATCCGGCTCCAGTGCTACGAAGGTCTCGACGTTTCCGCCGCCGTCTACGAGTGGAATTACGGCGCGCAGATGATCGCCATCCGGTTGGCTGAAGCGGAGGGTGGCGGCGACCGCGCGCGCATCGAGCACGACGTCTTCTCCGACAAATTCCTGATCAAGCGGCCGCTCCTGCAGGCGCTGGAGCCGGACCCGGACGGCGCGCCGGTTCTGCTGATCGACGAGATCGACCGCACCGACGAGGCCTTCGAAGCCTTCCTGCTGGAGGTGCTCGCCGACTTCCAGGTGACGGTGCCGGAGCTCGGCACGGTGAAGGCGCCGCATCCGCCGATCGTCGTCGTCACGTCCAACCGCACCCGCGAGGTGCACGACGCGCTCAAGCGCCGCTGTCTCTATCACTGGGTCGGCTATCCCGATGCCGCGCGCGAATTGAAGATCCTGCGCACCAAGGTGCCTGGCATTTCGAAGAAGCTGTCGGAGCAGGTCGTCGCCTTTGTGCAGGCGCTGCGCAAGGAGGACCTGTTCAAGGTGCCCGGCGTCGCCGAGACGCTCGACTGGGCTGGCGCGCTCACCGAGCTGGATGCGGTCGCGCTCGATCCGGCGACCGTGTCGGACACGCTCGGCGTGCTTTTGAAATATCAGGACGACATTGCCCGCCTCGACAACAGCAAGGTGAAGGCGCTGCTCGACGAGGTGAAGGCGGAGTTGAGGGCGGCGGAGTGATTCTCTCCTTCACCTCTCGCCGCGTGCGGGAGGAGGTCGGATCGCGGAGCGATCCGGGTGAGGGGGGCTTTCGTTTTTGGATTGACGGACATGACTGATCGATCAGTGGCCCCTCACCCCGACTCTCCCCCCGCAAGCGGGGAGAGGGAGAAGGGCGGCCGGTTAGCCGACAACATCCTCTACTTCGCGCGGGCGCTGCGCGCCGCCGGCATGCCGGTCGGGCCGGGCAGCGTGCTCGATGCGCTGACGGCGCTCCAGGTCGCGCAGGTCGGCAACCGCGACGACTTTTACTGGACCCTGCACGCCGTCTTCGTGAAACGGCGCGAGCACGCGATCCTGTTCGATCAGGCCTTCCGCATCTTCTTCCGCCGCCGCGGCCTGATGGAGAAGATGCTCGCCGCCATGCTGCCCGAGACGCTGCCGAGTGCGCCGAAGCCGCCGGAGGCCGGCGCGCAGCGCATCCAGGACGCGCTCTTCGCCGGCATGAACCAGCCTGAGCGCGAGCAGGAGATCGAGATCGACGCGCGGCTGACCGTCTCCGACCGCGAAGTGCTTCAGAAGAAAGACTTCGCGCAGATGACCGCGGCCGAAGTCGCGCAGGCCAAGGACGCGATCGCGCGGCTGGCGCTGCCGTTCGAATTCGTGCGGACGCGGCGGCTTGCGCCCTCACGCCACGGCCACATCATCGACGTGCGCCGCACCTTGCGCGCCAGCATGAAGGCGGGCGGCGCGGTCATCGACCTGAAATATGTCGGGCCGCAGCAGAAGGAGCCGCCGATCGTCGCGCTGCTCGACATCTCCGGCTCGATGAGCCAGTACACGCGGCTGTTCCTGCATTTCCTCCACGCCGTCACCGAGCGCGAGAAGCGCGTCACCACGTTCCTTTTCGGCACGCGGCTGACCAACGTCACCCGCTCGATCCGCCAGCGCGACCCCGACGAGGCGCTGGCCGCCTGCGGTGCCAATGTCGCCGACTGGGCCGGCGGCACCCGCATCGCGACATCCTTGGCCGAGTTCAACAAGCGCTGGGCGCGGCGGGTGCTGGGGCAGGGCGCGGTCGTGCTGCTCATCACTGACGGGCTTGAGCGCGATGCCGACGATACATTATCATTCGAGATGGACCGGCTGCACCGCTCGTGCCGCCGGCTGATCTGGCTCAATCCCCTCCTGCGCTTCGAGGGCTTCGAGCCCCGCGCCAAAGGGGTGCGGACGATCCTGCCGCATGTTGATGAACTGCGGCCGATCC
>JBQCFB010000031.1:0-7858 GCA_051959715.1 Pseudolabrys sp. | reverse complement strand
TGCGACGGCGCCCCACCCTTGCGCCAGGCGTTCTCGCTGACGGGATATTCGTCGGTCAGCTTGACGCGGCCTTCCTTGATCTCGTGGAACACGTATTCCGCGGTCATCAGCTTGGCGAGGCTGGCCGGGAAGATGAGCTTGTCCGGATCGCGCTCGTAGAGTACGCCGCCGTTCTCGGCGTCGATCAGGATCGCGTGCGGCGCGTTGATCTGCGGCTCGTCCTTCTTCGGACCCTCTTTCTTCTGCGCAAGCGCAGGCGATGCGCAAACCGCCACGGCGAGCGCCGCCGCAAGAAGCCGAAGGAATGGGGATCGCGATGCCATGGCCGGTCTAACGCGCTGTCTCAGGCGATGGTGGCGGCCGTATGGCGGGTCGCACGCCGCGGTCAGTACAGGCCGCGGCCGCTCATGAAGCCGGCACCGCCGCCATCATAGCGGGGCGCGGCGTAAGCTGAAACCGGAGACGGACGCGGCACCTCCGTGCGGACGGGAGCCGGCGCCCGCGCGGCGGCCATTTCGAGCGACGGCGCAGCCGACATGTCCGTCGTCTTGACCAGACGCGGCGCATCCTCCTCCGCCGCAGCGACCTCACCCTCGCCGAGACGATAGGGCCGATCCGGCGGCAGCGGCGCCACCTTGCTCATCGAACGGTTGTCAAAATAGGTCGGCACGAAGGGCTTGGCCGACGCGACCTGGATCGGGGGCTCGGCCGGCCTGCCCTCGCGCAACGTCGCCATCAGCTTGCGGTCGTCCGAGCCGGCGATCGGCGCCATGCCCACGTAATCGACGCGAACCTTGGCGATGCCGTGGCCGTAGAAGCCGAGAAGCTGCGCCGTCTTCGTCGACAGGTCGATCAGGCGGCCCTTGGCGTAGGGCCCGCGATCGTTGACGCGCACGATGATCGACTTGGCGTTGGCGAGATTGGTCACGCGCACATAGGACGGCATGGGCAAGGTCGGATGAGCGGCCGAGATGGCGTCCTTGTCGAAGATCTCGCCATTGGCCGTGTAGCGGCCGTGGAAATCGTCGCCGTACCAGGAGGCGTAGCCGACCTCGGAATAGTTCGGGTCGGCTTCGGGGACGTAGACGCGGCCCGCGACGACGTAGGGCTTGCCGACGCGATAGACGCCGCCGCCCTTCGGGACCGGCTGGCCCGGCTCGACGACGCGGGCGCTGGCGGAGACGCCGTATTTCGGGTCGATCCGGCCGGACAGGCTCCCCGAGCAGTTGGCCAGCAAAAGGCCGCCCGCGGCAATTGCCGCGATGCGTGCAAGGCGGCCCATGGCGCCGTCGCCCGTCCAACCCATGCTGATGGCCTTGATCCCCGTCGATGAGAGCCCGGACATTAACCTAAACCGGGGGGCCCGTGAACCGGGCCGGCGCGCCATGGTAAACGATTGGTTCCATTGGCGCTTCGGCCGCAGCCCGCGAACAGCGTGGAAGGCGGGATATCTGACCCGTCCGGGCCTTGCAAGCGCGCCGTCCTTGCAGCAATGGAGGAGCGCCGGGCGCGTCGCGCCCGGAGGCGCTCGCTGGAAGGGTGGCCGAGTGGTTTAAGGCACCGGTCTTGAAAACCGGCGTACCTGCAAGGGTACCGTGGGTTCGAATCCCACCCCTTCCGCCAGCGGCTGGCCCCAGAAACGCGCCACGCGGTGGGATCACGCCGCGTCGAAATTCAATCCAGAAATTGCACGCCGAATTCCTGGTGCAGTCGCCAGACGAGACGGCAGGTCTTGCGCCGCTCGCCCTCGTCCGTCTTCATCGTCAACACGAACTGCGACGGCAAGTCCGCCTCGGTGCACAAACGCGCGCCGCCTTCCGAAATGTTGACGATCGTGCACGAGCGCGTGCCGATCCGGTCGTGCTGAACGAGCCCGCCGCGGTTGAACCGAACCCTCGCTGTCTGGCGACGTTCGGGGAACACGGCCGCTTACTGCAGTTGGCCGACCGGATAGGCGTAGAGGCAGCGGCCGTCGACGTCCTTGACCTGGACCTCGGCGCCCACCCACGGGCTGTTCTCCGTCACGCCGAGATCCATGCACATCAGCTGCGCAGCCTCGCCGGCTTCTTCCGGGCGAGCATAGAGGCGGCCCGAAAAATCGAGATGGCGCTGTTCCGCGCCGATGATGTCGATGAAAAGCTTGGTCATCCTTCACTCCAAGTGCGCCCGTACAGCGACATTAGAGAGCGCCCCCTAAACTCGCGTTCAGCGGCGGTATAAATATTTAGGGGAAAGTTGACCGGCGTTTATTTCCAATTTGAATCCAATTCCAGGGGGCGGTTCTGCACGTCCGCTTGCCGGAAAATGCAAGCGCCGCCGGCCGCATTGATTGCGTGCCGGCAGCGCCGCGCAGGTCATCTTGGGTCTATCAGGGCTTGTTCAGGCAGGGCTCGTAAGCCTGCGATCCCGGCGACAGGCTGCACCGCCGCTCGTTCTCGGTCGAGCCACTGTAGACGCGGTGATGGCGCGGCGCATAGGCGTAGGAGCCGTAGCCGTGATGCACCCAGACGTGATGGCGATGATGGTGGCGATAGGAGTGGGCGGACGCCGGTGCCGCCGCGGTGAACGCGAGCGCGCCGCCGACGGCCGCCATAAGGGCGAGTTTTGCGATGGTCATCGGTATCTCCAATTTGAATCGTTTGTCAGGTGCGGCGGAAACGGTGGAACAGTGAGCGCAGTTCCACACGGCGCGATGAGTCGCGCGGATGATCAGCGGGTTGTGAAGGATTGTTCGCGCGCGCAGCAAAGCTGCGGCGTCATCTCACGCGCGTGAGTTCCTGTCCGCCGCAGAGCGCGCCGGCGCAGCCCTCGATGCGGATTTCCTTCGGGCCGAGCTCCTTGAGCTTGCCGTCATAGGTCTTGCCGTCGTCGTCGTTATAGAGCCGGCCCGACCACACGCCCGGCCCGCTCGGCGCCATGCCGATCAGAAGCTCGACGCCGGCCAGCGGCCGATTGCGCTTCGCCGGATCGGGGTTGTTCTTGTCGACGGGCGGCTTGCCGGTCGCTGGATCGATGCGTTGGGTGGTCGTGGCGATGAAGCCGCAGAGCTTCTGCTTGCCGCAGGGCGCGACGCGGATCTGCGCGCCGTCCTTGGCGCGCCACAGACCGACAGGCGACGCCTGCGCGGCGCCGGCCGCCGCAAACATCATCGTCAAGGTCATAGCGAGCGCGCGGCGCATGGTGAGCCTTCAGAAATCCAGGAGGTCGGGCAAGAGCGGGCCGCCCTGCGTTCGGCACTGGTTCTGGCAGTAGCGGTCGCAGCGGTCCGTGAGTTGCAGGCACTGGCCCTGCGCATCGCGTTTGCGGCAGCCGACCATGCCGGCGGCGCAATAGGCGCCGCATTCGTTCCAGCACACGCCGGAGGCCCAGACCGATTGCGAGCGTTCGCTGCGCGGGAACGGAAGAACCTTCGCCGCCGTGGCGAGGACGGTGTGGCGCGCGGATGAAACCTGAGCCGGCATGTCGGCTGCGCGCGCAGGGCCGAGCGCGGAGAGCGCGAGGATGAGCAGCACTGCGAAGGCGCGCATGGGCGGGGTCCGGATTCGCGCAGAGATTAGCGCCGCGGCGCGGCCTGCGCCATGCCCTCCCCGGCATGCAGCGCGCGGCGTTGCGCCACCGGACCGGGTTGCTAGACTCGTACGCGAAGGCGTCGCGGGGCGGCGTGTCCGAAAAGGTCGAGTTGTGAACGCCGCAGATCAGGACCTTCCGGCCCAGCGCTTCGGCACCGACGGCATCAGGCCGATGGGCCGGCCGAGCCTCGTCACCCGCGTCTTCATGCGCATCGTCGCCTTTGCCGAGCGGCTCAACGTCGCGTTCAGCAAGGTCGGCAATCCGCCGATCTACGATAGGGCGGTGTTTCCCTGGGCCGCGCAGGTCGAGGCGACCTACCCCGCGATCCGCGCCGAGCTCGAACGGGTGCTCACGCGCAAGGACGACCTGCCCGGTTTCCACGAAATCTCGTCCGACGTCGCCACCATCAGCCAGGACAAAGGCTGGAAGACGTTCCTGCTCGCCGGCTACGGCTTCCGGTCCGAAGCCAACATCGCGCTCTGCCCAGAGACCTGGGCGGCCTGCCAGAAAATCCCCGGCCTGATCACGGTGATGTATTCGATCCTCGAGCCCGGCAAGCACCTGCCGCCGCACCGCGGCCCCTACAATGGCGTGCTGCGTCTGCATCTCGGCCTGATCGTGCCGGAGCCGCGCGAGGCGCTCGGCATCCGCGTCGATAACAAGCTCTACCGCTGGCGAGACGGCGAGGCCGTGATCTTCGACGACGCCTTCGAGCACGAGGCCTGGAACCGTACACCGCATACGCGCGTGGTGCTGTTCGTCGACTTCCGCAAGCCGCTGCGGTTTCCGGCCAACATCCTCAACTGGCTGCTTCTGAACCTCGCCGTGTTCACGCCCTTCATCCGCGAGGGCATGGACAACCAAAAGGCTTGGGAAAAGCGCTTCTACGCCGAGGCAGAGGCGCTACGGAACAGGTAGCCATTCGGCGATATCCGCCTTGCTTTCCGCAAGGTTCACCTCTACCTCCCTCCCCGAATGCCCGATCCCGACAAGACAACCGGCTCCGCCGCCCCCAAGGTGAGCTTCGTTTCGCTCGGCTGCCCCAAGGCGCTGGTCGACAGCGAACGCATCATCACGCGCCTGCGCGCCGAGGGCTACGAGCTCACGCGCCAGCACCAGGGCTCGGACCTCGTCATCGTCAACACCTGCGGTTTCCTCGACAGCGCCAAGGCGGAATCGCTGGAAGCGATCGGCGGCGCGCTCAAGGAGAACGGCAAGGTCATCGTCACCGGCTGCATGGGCGCCGAGCCCGAGAGCATCACCGCCGCGCATCCCGGCGTGCTCGCCGTCACCGGCCCGCAGCAATATGAGAGCGTGCTCGAGGCCGTGCATCGCGCCGTGCCGCCCAAGCACGATCCGTTCATCGACCTCGTGCCGCCCGAAGGCATCAAGCTGACGCCGCGGCACTACGCGTACCTGAAGATTTCCGAGGGCTGCAACAATCGTTGCTCGTTCTGCATCATCCCGAAGCTGCGCGGCGATCTCGTCTCGCGGCCCGCCGCCGACGTGCTGCGCGAAGCCGAGAAGCTCGTCGCCGCCGGCGTGAAAGAGCTGCTCGTCATCTCGCAGGACACGTCTGCCTATGGCGTCGACGTGAAATACGCGGCAAGCAAGTGGCGAGACCGCGAGGTGCGGGCGAAATTCATCGATCTTTCAAGCGCGCTCGGCGAGCTCGGCGTTTGGGTGCGGCTGCACTACGTCTATCCCTATCCGCACGTCGACGACGTCATCCCGCTGATGGCCGAGCGCAGGGTGCTGCCCTATCTCGACATGCCGCTCCAGCACGCCTCGCCCGACGTGCTCAAGCGCATGAAGCGGCCCGCCTCCCAGGAGAAGACGCTCGAGCGCATTGCACGCTGGCGTGCGACCGTGCCCGACCTGACGCTGCGCTCGACCTTCATCGTCGGCTTCCCCGGCGAGACCGACGCCGATTTCGACTATTTGCTGCAATGGCTCGACGAGGCCGCTCTCGACCGCGTCGGCTGCTTCAAATACGAGCCGGTCAGGGGCGCGCCGGCGAACGACATCGCCGCCGCCGTTCCGGACGAGGTGAAGGAAGAGCGCTGGCACCGCTTCATGCAGGCGCAGCAGAAGATTTCGGCGCGCCGCCTCAAGCGCAAGATCGGCACGCGCCAGCAGGTCATCATCGACGAGGTAGGGCCCAGCGTCGCCAAGGGACGCTCAATGGCCGACGCGCCGGAGATCGACGGCGCCGTCTATGTGGCGAGCCGCAGGCCGCTGCGCGTCGGTGAGATCGCGACCGTCAAGATCGAACGCGCCGACGCCTACGACCTGCACGGCACCGCTGTCGGCTTCTAGGCTGATCCGTCTACCAGCGGTGCGGACGCCGCCACGGACGCGGACCCCAATAGTCGTTGTAGTCGCCCGGCACCCACCAGCAACGTTGCCGCCAGCGATAGCCGTTCCAGTAGCGCCGGCAGACGGTGCGCGCCTGCTCGACTGAGCCGATATCGGCCGCCGCCGCCGGCAATTGCGCGGCGCCGGGCATGCCCGCTGCCTCCGCACCATTCACCGGCGCGAGCAGCGCCAGCGCGACGGCAACCGCCGCCAGCGACAATGACAATCCCGTCCGCATGTCATCCTCCGTGCAACGTCACCGGATTTCTCTCATTGGCGACTATGCGGAGCGGCTCATGCCGCGCGGTTGATCTGCGTCAACGCACCTCGCGACGCGGCCGGACGCGCGTTGACAAAGGTCAACGTGACATGCGGGACTGACGCCATCCTGTCCGGCGCAAACCGCCCATGCTGATCGCCCTCTTCGCCGACATTCATGCCAACCGGCAGGCCTTCTCCGCCTGCCTCGACGATGCGCGCGCCAAAGGCGCGCGGCGTTTCGCGCTGCTCGGCGACTACGTCGGATACGGCGCCGATCCGGAATGGTCGGTCGAGACAGTCATGTCGCTCGTCGCCGACGGCGCGCCGGCCGTGTGCGGCAATCACGATCACGCCGTCTCCGAGCCGCGCGAGAGCATGAACGCCGAGGCGACCGTCGCGATCGAGTGGACGCGCGGCGAACTGGGCAGGCCCGCGCGCGACTTCCTCGCGCGTCTGCCGATGACCGCAAGCGACGAGGACCGCCTCTACGTGCACGCCGAGGCGAGCGACCCGCAGGCCTGGGGCTACGTCGCCTCCACGGCGGATGCGGCCCGCAGCATCAGCGCGACGCGCGCGCAGGTAACGTTCTGCGGTCACATTCATCGTCCCGCCGTCTATTCGCTGTCGGCGGCGGCCAAGATGACCGCCTTCACGCCCGTGACCGGCGTTCCGATCCCGCTCCTGCCAGGCCGCCGCTGGCTGATCGTCGCCGGCAGCGTCGGCCAGCCGCGCGACGGCAATCCCGCCGCCTGCTGGCTCATGCTCGATACGGATCGGCGCGAGGTCACGTTCTGCCGCCCGCCTTACGACATCGAGGCAGCGGCAAATGCCATTCGCGCCAGGGGCCTGCCCGCCTGGCTCGCCGAGCGGCTCACGCGGGGCATGTGATGGTCAAGCCGACGCTCGAAGCCGGCACGACGATCGACGGCTTTCGCCTCGAGGAACTGCTGCATCGCGGCGGCATGTCCGAGCTTTGGCGCGTGACGCGCGCCGGCGACGACCTGCCCATGCTGATGAAGGTGCCGCTGATCAAGGAAGGCTCGGATCCGGCCGCCGTCGTCGGCTTCGAGATGGAGCAGATGATCATGCCGCGGCTCGCCGGGCCGCATGTCCCCAAATTCGTCGCCGCCGGCGACTTCGCGGTGCAGCCCTACATCGTCATGGAGCGGATCGCCGGGCAGTCGCTGCTGCCCCGCCTGAAGGAACTGCCGCTTCCCTATGACGAGGTCGCCGCGCTCGGCGCGAGGATCGCGACCGCCCTCGACGCCCTGCACCGCCAGCACGTCGTCCATCTCGATATCAAGCCGAGCAACATCGTGCTGCGGCCGGATGGCGCGGCGGTGCTGCTCGATTACGGCCTCTCGCATCACGCGCAATTGCCCGACCTGATGCAGGAGGAATTCCGCGTGCCCTTCGGCACCGCGCCCTACATGTCGCCGGAGCAACTGCGCGGCGACCGCAGCGACCCGCGCAGCGACCAGTTCGCGCTCGGCGTGCTGCTCTATTTTTTCTCGACCGGCATTCGCCCGTTCGGCGAGGGCGAAACCCTGCGCGCGATGCGCAAGCGCCTGTGGCGCGATCCGGAGCCGCCCCGCAAGTTGCGACCCGACTATCCGCCGTGGTTGCAGGAGGTCGTGTTGCGCTGCCTGGAGATTGAGCCCTCCTGGCG
>JBQCFB010000030.1:0-10433 GCA_051959715.1 Pseudolabrys sp. | reverse complement strand
AGCGCGGCGAAGTGTTCGCACTGGTCGGCGAGAGCGGCTCGGGCAAGACGACGCTCGCCAAGATGCTGCTCGGGCTCTTGCCGCCGACATCGGGCGAGATCCTGATCGGCGGCGTGCCGGTCACTCCCAAGGATCGCGTCGCCGTCAGCCGCCGCGTGCAGCCGATTTTCCAGGACCCATACTCCTCGCTCAATCCGCGCAAGTCGGTGGCGCAGCTCATCGCGCTGCCGTTGGTCGTCCATGGCGTCGGCGACAGCGCCGCACGCCGCGCCAAGGTCGTGGAGATGCTCGATCTCGTCGGCCTGTCGAAGCGGCACTACGGCGCCTATCCGGGGCAGCTCTCCGGCGGTCAACGGCAGCGCGTCGCGATCGCCCGCGCGCTGATCCTGCGGCCCGAGGTCGTCATCTGCGACGAGCCGACTTCGGCACTGGACGTCTCGGTGCAGGCGCAGATCCTCAACCTGCTGCTCGAGCTCAAGCGCGAACTCGGCCTCACCTATTTCTTCATCAGCCACAATCTCGCAGTGGTCGAGCATCTCGCCGACCGCGTCGCGGTCATGTATCTCGGCCGCTTCGTCGAAGAGCGCGACCGCGCCGGGCTGTTCGCCTCGCCGCGGCATCCCTACACGCGCGCCCTGCTGCAGTCGGTGCTGACGCCCGATCCCGATCTCGGCGTGCCGGACACGCGCATCGGCGCAACGATGATGGGCGGCGACACCGGCTGCCCGTTCCATCCGCGCTGCCCGAGCGCCATCGACATCTGCCGCAGCGCCGCGCCCGCCGTCCGCGCCTTGCCGGACGGCTGGGCAACATGCCATCTCGTCGAGCAACAAGAGGCCGCATTAGTCCCATGAGCCGCCAGGACGCCATCGCCAACGCCACGAAGTATTTCGACAGCGGCGCCTTCCGCGCCGAGCTCGCGCGCCGCGTCGCCATGCCGACCGAAAGCCAGGGCGGCGGCAATCTCGACGTGCTGCGCGCCTATCTCGCCGATGAGATCGCGCCCGAAGTCGAGAAGCTCGGCTTCACCGCGCGCATTTACGACAACCCCGCCGCCGGGCGCGGGCCGTTCCTCATCGCCGAGCGGCACGAGGGCGATGCTCTGCCGACCGTGCTCACCTACGGCCACGGCGACGTCGTGTTCGGACATGCCGAGCAGTGGCGCAAGGGCCTCGACCCCTGGCAGGTGATCGACGAAGGCGACCGCTGGTACGGCCGCGGCACCGCCGACAACAAGGGCCAGCACACGATCAACCTCGCCGCGCTGGCGCAGGTGATGGCGGCGCGCGGCGGCACGCTCGGCTTCAACTGCAAGGTGCTGATCGAGATGGGCGAGGAAGCAGGCTCTCCCGGCCTGCGCCTCTTTGCTGCCGCACAGAAGGACGCGCTCAAGGCCGACGTGCTGATCGGTTCGGACGGACCGCGGCTCGCCGCCGAGCGGCCGACGGTGTTCCTCGGCTCGCGCGGTGCGATGAACTTCGAGATGAGCGTCGACCTGCGCGCCGGCGGCCATCACTCCGGCAACTGGGGCGGCGTGCTCGCCAATGCCGGCACGCTGCTCGCGCATGCGATCGCATGCCTGGTCGATTCGAAAGGTCAGATTCTCGTCGAATCGCTGAAGCCAAAGCTGCCCGACTCCGTGCGCGCGGCGCTCGCGGATATCGAACTGACGCAGGACCGCAACGATCCGACCATCGATCCGGACTGGGGCGAGCCGGGCCTGACGGCGGCCGAGAAGGTCTATGGCTGGAATGCGCTCGAAGTTCTGGCCTTCGTCACCGGCACGCCGGATGCGCCGGTCAACGCGATCCCGCCGACCGCGAAGGCGACGATGCAATTGCGCTTCGTCGTCGGCACCGACCCGAACAAGATCCTGCCCGCGGTGCGCGCGCACCTCGACGCGCACGGCCTGCGCCGCGTCGAAGTGAAGCCCGCGCGCATGGAAACGTTCACCGCGACGCGCCTCGACCCGAACGATCCGTGGGTGTCGTGGGCGCTGGCCTCGATCGCCAAGACGACAGCCAAAAAGCCGGCCCTGCTGCCGAATCTCGGCGGCTCGCTGCCGAACGACGTCTTCGCCGACATCCTCGGCATGCCGACCGTCTGGGTGCCGCACTCCTATCCGTCCTGCTCGCAGCATGCGCCGGACGAGCACCTGCTCGGCTCGCTGGCGCGCGAGGCGTTGCAGATCATGGCCGGCCTGTTCTACGACCTCGGCGAGGACGGCCCCCGCATTCTCAAGGAACGAGCCAAGTGAAGGACATCACCGCCGACGTCATCGCCTGGCTGGCACCGCGCTTCGACGAGATGGAGGCGCTGCTGCACCGCCTCGTCGACATCGATTCCAACAGCTTCGACAAGACTGGAACCGACAACGTCGCCGATGCGATCACGAAGGTGCTTGCGGCCGACGGCATCACCGTCGAGCGTTTTCCCAAGCAGGATTTCGGCGACGTGCTGCGCGCCGAGGTGCCGGGCACCGGCACGAATACCTACGCCTTGATGATGGGCCACCGCGACACGGTGTTCAAGAAAGGCACCGTCGCGACGCGCGGTTATACGCGCGACGGCGACATGGCCTTCGGCCCCGGCGTCTGTGACATGAAGGCTGGGCTCGTCGCCAACATCTTCACGCTGCGCGCGATCAAGGCCTGCGGCGGGCTATCATTTCCAGTCGTCGCGCTGTTTACGGCGGACGAGGAAATTGGTTCACCGACCGGCCGTAGCGAGATCGAGACCGCCGCTCGCGGCGCCCGCGCCGTATTCAACACCGAGCCCGGCCGCGTCAGCGGCAACGTCGTCACCGGGCGCAAGGGCGGCGGCTCGTTCCACATCACCGTGACCGGCCGCGCCGCGCATTCCGGCGTCAACCACAGGGACGGCGCCAGCGCCGTCGAAGCGCTCGCGCGCAAGATCGTGCGCCTGCATGCACTGACCAATTACGAGACCGGCATCACCACCAATGTCGGCATCATCAAGGGCGGCAACAATCACAACACCGTTGCGCCCTGGGCCGAGGCCGAACTCGATCTGCGCTTCGTCACGCTGGCGCAGCACGCGCAGATCGTACCTGAGATCGAGAAGATCGTGCGCGCCGAGGACGTGCCCGGCACGACCGGCGACATCAAGCCGGTCGCCATGTTCCTGCCGCTCGAGCGCAAGCACTCGGACGCCCTGTTCACGCTCTACAAGGGTGCAGCAGAGCAAGTCGGCTTTCCGGTCGATGGCGAATTCACCGGCGGCTGCGCCGATTCCGGCTTCACCGCCGCGCTCGGCGTGCCGACCCTGTGCGGGCTCGGCCCGGTCGGCGGCAAGGCGCACACGGACGAGGAATTCTGCAAGCTCGACACGCTGGTGCCACGCACGCAGGCGCTGGCCGCTGCGATCTGCGCGCTGAAATAGCGCGCCGTTACAGGACCTGACTGAGGAATTCGCGCGTCCGCGGATCCCTGGGCGCGCCGAAGAACTCCGCCGGTGGCGCGTGCTCGACGATGAGCCCGCCTTCGGTGAAGTAGATGTGGTCGGCCACCTCGCGGGCAAATCCCATCTCGTGCGTGACGACGATGCAGGTCATGCCGTCCTTGGCGAGTTCCTGGATCGTGAACAGCACTTCCTTCTTGGTCTCCGGATCGAGCGCGGCCGTGACCTCGTCGAACAACATCACCTCGGGACGCATGGCGAGCGCGCGTGCGATCGCCACGCGCTGTTGCTGGCCGCCGGACAGTTCGCCGGGATAGGACGCCTCCTTGCCGCTGAGGCGCACCTTCTTCATGAGCGCGTGGGCGCGCGCCTCGACCTCGGCCTTGTTCTGCTTCAGCACCGTCACCGGCGCCATCATGATGTTCTGCAACGCCGTCTTGTGCGGGAACAGGTTGTATTGCTGAAACACGATTCCGACCTTGCGGCGCAAGGCGAGCTTGTCGAGCTTCGGATCGTTCACCTCGATGCCGTCAACCGTGATCGAGCCGCTGTTGACGGGCACAAGCGCGTTGATGCACCGGATCAGTGTCGACTTTCCGGAGCCCGACGGGCCGATGATGCAGATGGTCTGGCCGCGAGCGACATCGAGCGACATGCCGTTGATCACCTGCACGTCGCCGAACGACTTGTGCACGTCGCGCAGGGATATGAAGGCGCGGGCGGACGCGGCCGACGGTTCCGGTCTGGACGGAGCGAGCTCGGTCATTCCTTCACCTGGTATTTGAGTTCGAGGTATTCGGTCCACTTGCTGATCGGGTACGAGTAGATGAAGAAGCAGACGAGCGCGAAGGAATAAAGCGGCGCCAGCAATTCCGGCCGCGATCCTTCCGCCGCGTGTACCTGCGTGGTGATGGTCAGCATCTCGGTGACGCCGACGACGGAAGCATTCACGCTCGACATGGTGATCAGCGAGTAGAGGTTCATCCAGGGCGGCAGCATGCGCTTGATGCACTGAGGCAGAATGATCTGCATCATCGTCTGACGACGCGAAAAGCACAGGCTTTCCGCGCTTTCCCACTGCCCGCTCGGCACGGACAGGACGGCGCCGCGCACGATCTCCGCCACGTTCGCCATGGCCGGCAGCGCAAAGCCGACCACCGCCTTGACCCAATCGGGGAACGGGATGCGCAAGGTACCGATGCGCAGTTCGAACGGCAGCAGGAGCACGCAGATGAACAGCAGCACCAGCCACGGCGCGTTGCGGAAGAACTGGGTGACCAGGATCGCCGGCCGCGAGATCAGCGGGTTCGGCGACATCTGGAAAATTCCCAGAGGCACGCCTGCGACCGTCCCCAACGCCATCGACAGCGCCGAGATGATGAGGTTGAACACGAACCCCCACAGCAGGAGCGGCGCCCAGCGCCACAGTACGGTGGGGATCGAATCGTGGCCGCTGACGACCGTGGCGGCGTAGGCGCTCGAGCACACGAAGATGGTGAGCAGCACGGCAAGACCGGCGCGCTCGGTGCGGCGCCAGGTCCGCAGTGCGCCCTCGGACGCTGACACGAGCGGCAGGGAGAAGGCGTCGCGTAGCCGCAGCATCAATGCCCCCCCGCGTGAATGTAGCCGGGGATACGCAGCGCGCGTTCGAGCCGGTTCAATCCGGCGACGAGGATGGCGACGAGGACGATGTAGATGATCAGCAGCGTGATCATCATCTCGCGCACATTGGTGGAGTCGGACCAGATCTCCTTGGACACGTACATCAGTTCCGGCACGGCGATGGCGTATGCGAGATTCGTCGTCTTGACGAGGTTGACGAGGTTGTTGCCGAGCGCGGGGAGGCAGTTGCGGATCGCCAACGGCAGCACGACGTACCAGTAGACCTGGCTGCGCGTGTAGCCGAGGCTTTCCGCCGCTTCGAGCGTCGACTTCGGCACCGCCTCGATGCCGGAGCGGAAAATCTCGATGTTGAACGCGCCGGCGAACAGCGACAGCGACAGGATGGCCCATTGCAGGTTCGTCACGATCGGCGCCATCGCGCCGGTGGCGGGGTCCATGACCCGCGGCAGCAGGTAGCCGAGACCGAAATAGAAGAAATAAATCTGGACGAGCGGCGGCGTGTTGCGGAAGGCGCTGATGAAACCGTCAACGCAGCGGCGCACCACGACGAAGCGGGAGCCGCGCAGCCAGGCGCCGAACACGCCGATGATGATGCTGATGACGATCGTCACCACCGACAGTTCGATCGTCAACCAGAGGCCCTTGAGCATCCGGGCTCGGTCGAAGCTGTCGTAGACATACGTCAGATTGATGCCGGTGCGTTCGTAGAACGCCCGGAACCAATCGTAGAAAGGCTGCATGCGGCCCGCTCCGTCTCATCGTCACGAAACGGGCGGGCGGCGCCAGCGGCCGGTACTCAGCCCGCCGAGGCGCCGCCGCGCCCGGATCGCGCGTTCAGCCGCGGATCACTTGTACTTTTCGTGCATGCGCGCGGCGTAGCTCGTCGGCGGCACGCCCCACTTCTTCTCGAGATCGACGATGGTGCCCTTCTTCATCCATTCCACGGAGATGTCTTCCATGAATTTCTGAAGCTTGGCCTCGCCGGGCTTTACGGCGATCGCCCACGGCGCCTCCATGATGCCGGGCAGCGTCATCTCGTAGCCGCTCTTCCAGTCGGCATCGAGCAGTTTGCCGGCGATGAAGGTCTGGTCGTAGAGATAGCCCATGCAGTCGCCGTTCTTGAGCGCCAGGAGCGGCTTGTCGGAGCCGTCGAACGCCGCAACTTCGGCGCCGTACTTCTCGGCGACCGGCTTGTTGTACCAGGCGCCGGTGGTGCCGCAGATCTTCTTGCCCTTGAGGTCTTCCCAGGACTTCACCGGCGCGCCCTTGCGCAGCAGCACGTTGACGAAGTCGGCGTAGTACAGCGGTTCGATCACCTGCACGATCTTGCGGCGCTCGGGCGTGTCCGACATCGTCGCGATCATCAGGTCGATCTTGCCCTGCTTCAGGAATTCCATGCGGTTGGCCGACACGACCGGCACCAGCTCGAGCTTGACGCCGAGCTTCTTCGCAACATCGCCGGCGAGATCGGGCTCGAGGCCGATGATCTTGCCCGACGGGTCGCGGAAGCCGAACGGCCGATAGTCCGCCTTGACGCCGACAACGAGCGTGCCGCGCGACTTGATGTCGTCGAGGACGTCGGCGTGCGCCACCGACATACCGACGAGAATACCGGTCATCAGACCGGCGAGTGCCATCTTGGTAGACATCTGCATCCCCCTTCTCGTTGACTCGCTTGTTCGAAACACCTGGAGGCGACTGCTGCCGATCATTCGACGCGCACGCCGCTCCGCCGGCCCTCCTCTGGCAAGGCCCGTGCCAGCCGGTTGAGCACGGGTATCGGATCATCTTTCCGCTCACTTGACCAGATCGCCGCCAGGCTCGCGGAAAATTCCCTGGCGCCGGTTTTGCCCAGCGATTTCAGCCGGTCGGACGCCGTTTCGGCGGACCGTCCGGCAAAGCTCACGCAGGCCGAGAACTTCGCGGCGAGGTCGTCATCCGTGAGCGGTCGCGTCGGCATCCCGTAAGCGACCGGACAAAGGCCCTCGCGCCTGCTGCCGTCGGTCAGCCGCACGACGACACGCGCGCTCTCCGGCGCACGCGCACGCGCGGCATCCGACGACAGGTCGGGATCGACGAACCTGCTCACCTTGCGCATCAACGCGCGGACTTTCGGATCGGCGATGGCCGCGCTGCCGAGATCGTCCAGCGCGAGGCCGCCGCGCAGCGCGGCGCAAGCCGCGGCATAAGGCAGCGAGAACTGCGCTTGTTGCGCATTGACCGGCTCGTCATAAACGAGGCTGATATCGACGAGCGACGATACATGACAGTCGATTGCCGCGATCCGATCGGCGTCGACCATGTGGCACAGCGCCGCTGTCTGCTCGATCAGTGCATGCGCCGCCGAGCACACCGGATAGCGCTTGATCAGCAGGCCGGGATCGACGAGCCGCCAGCGGATGCCGAGTGTCGCCGCTTCGGCCGGCATTGCCTTGCCGTCGTTCAGCAGGGCAATGAAGCCGCGTTGATCCTCGAACGCTTGCGCCGGACCATCGAGCCCCGCGCGTGCCGCCCTGGCGATGTCGAGCGCGGTGCGCGCCGCAAGCCCGACGAGGAACGGCTTGCCATCGGTCCCGAACACCGCCTTGCCCCCGCCGGCATTGGCGGCGGCAAGACCAATCGCGCTCGCGAGCGCATGGGCGTCGAGACCGTAGATCTTGCCGGCAGCCGCCGTTGCGCCGATTGTGCCGAGCGTCACCGTGCTCCACCAGCCGCGGAAGTAATGCGAGTGCGTAAGAACGTCGCCGAGCGCATAGGCGATTTCCGATCCGGCAATGAAAGCCGCCAGGACAGCAGCGTCGTCGGCATCCATTTCGTCAGCCGCAGCAAGGAGCGCCGGCAAAATGACGGCGGAGCCATGCATGATGCCGGTGTAGCTGGTGTCGTCGAAGTCCCACGCATGCGCCGCAGTACCGTTGATGAGCGCCGCCGAGGCAGCGGACACGCGCGCGCCATCGATCGTGCGGCAGGAGCCCGGCTCCCCGCCGAAGGCGGCGATGGCACGCTGCGTCGCCGGATGCGCCGCTCCTGCCGTCATGACACCGAGCGTATCCAGGATCGAACGCCGTGCGGCCAGCGCGACTAGGTCAGGAATGTCGTCCCGCGTGAGCGCAGCCGCCCAGCATCCGAACCGTCGCGCCAGCGTGGTGTCCGACGCGTCGTCCATGTCAGCCGCCCGCGTCCACGCGATAGCCGAACGGCATCGCCGTCTGCGTGATGAAGCCCCAGAGCGAGACGGCGAAGGACCGCGGCATGTAGATGTCGAACACCGGCGCATCGCTCTCGCCGCCGGCGCGATGCACGAGCACGCCGGTGCTGTGGATGCCGGACTGCACGAACCGTCCGGACGTGAACACCTGCGGATCGAAGTCGATCGGCATCAAGCGCGCCAAGAGTTCGGGCGCCGTGACGCCGGATAGGCGCAACACGGTGCGAGAGTGGCTGAGATCGAGCAGCGGCGTCTGCGCCGGATCGACATCGCGTTCCAAGCCGCCCCGATCGTCCGCCGACGTCAACCGCAGCAGCACGCGCTCCGGCGCGATGCGGAAGGCGAGCGCCTTGTCCGACGCCTGCGCGCGGTCGAACGCGCCGATGCCATCGAAGCCGAGGCGCGCCATGAGCGGTCGCGCCGCACTCTCGAAGCTGTCGTGCCAGCCGGACAGCTGGATCAGCGTTCCGAGTGGCCGTTCGGACAGCACGAGCCGCTCGCCGGCAGCACCGAAGCGGCCGGGCACAAGATGGGTCGCAAGGGCGGAGCGGAGCTCAGGCATTCTGTCGCGCTCCTTCCGGGTCGACGAAGCAGGGCGAAACGACGCGGCATCGGATTGTGCTGCCGCCGAGAAGATCGACGCAGCGGATCACCTCGCCGACGCGGGTTTGTCCACGGGCCAGCAGAGCAAGGCCGATATGCCCGCCGAGCGCAGGCGAGAACGTCGTCGACGTCACATGCCCCTCGCCGTGACCGGCGACCGGAACACCGTCGGAAAACAGCAGCGAGCCGGACTTCAGCGGCGTCCCGCGATCGATCGCTTCGAGGCCGACGAGGCTCGGCCGCGCCGGATCCTCGAGAACCGGCCGCTTGCGCAGCGCCGAACCGATGAACGGCTTCTTGCTGGAGGCGAACCGCTCGAGCGCGAGATCCTTCATCGTCGTGCGGCCGTCGAGTTCGCCGCCCGCGACGTGCCCCTTCTCGATGCGCAACGCGCCCATCGCTTCGGTGCCGTAGGGGCGCAGGTCGAATTCGACGCCGGCACGCATCAAGGCTTCCCAGACCACCTGCCCGAAACCCGCCGGCATGAAGAGCTCATAGGCAAGCTCGCCGGAATAGCTCATGCGATGGATGCGGACCGGCGCGCCGCCGATCTCGCCGTGCGTGAGCGCCATGTTCGGCAGCGCCGCCGCCGATACGTCGCAGCTTGCCCCGCACGCCTTCTGCAACAGCACGCGTGCGCGCGGCCCGGCGAGCGCAATCGCCGCCCACTGGTCGGACACCGACGTGACCTGCACCTTGAGCGAACGCCACGCCGTCTGGAGCAAGTGCTCGAGGATCGACATGACCTTGCCGGCATTGGCCGTGGTGGTCGACATCATGAACTCGGTGTCGGACAGCCGCGCCGTGGTGCCGTCGTCGAGCACGAAGCCATCGTCGCGCAGCATGACGCCGTAGCGCAGGCGGCCGACCTTCAGCGACTTGAACGCGTTGGTGTAGACGCGATCGAGGAATTCCGCCGCGTCCGGGCCCTGCACCGCGATCTTGCCGAGCGATGAAACGTCGACGATGCCGACCGCGTTGCGCACATGCTCGGCCTCACGGATGTAGGCCTCGCGCAGGCCCTCGCCCGCCTTTGGATAATACCAGGCGCGTTCCCACATGCCGGCGTCGATGAACTTCGCCCCGTTCGCCGCGTGCCAATCGTGCATCGGCGACAGCCGTGTCGGCCGGAAATGATGGCCGGTCTCGTTGCCGACGATGGCGCCGAAGGCGATCGCCGTGAACGGCGGGCGGAACGTGGTGGTGCCGACCTGCGGGATGGCAAGGCCGCGCAGTTCGGCCATCTCGGACAGCGCGTTCAGGTTCGACGTCTTGCCCTGATCGGTGGCCATGCCCGTCGTCGTGTAGCGCTTCATGTGCTCGACGGAGACATAGCCTTCCTGATGCGCCAGCGCGATATCGCTCGTCTTGACGTCGTGCTGGAGATCGACGAAGGCCTTCGCCTTGCCGCCGGTGAACGCCGTGACGCGCGACGCGTCGCGCAGCCAGCGGGTTTCCTTGATGCCGATGGGCGCGAGAGCGCCGGCGTCGCGTGCATGACCGGCGATCCGCGCGGCTTCGGTACCCTTGGCGAAGCCCGCGTCGATGCTGGCCGACAATCCATCCTCGCCCATGCAGC